>DITX01000127.1:4815-13654 GCA_002422225.1 Gammaproteobacteria bacterium UBA6173 | reverse complement strand
TCGATTTCGCTGATCTTCACAATCATGCCTTCCTGACGCAAGCTCTGAGCCGAACCTTTACCAACGTCACCATAACCGACCACCAGCGCATGACGGCCAGACAGTAGCATATCCGTGCCGCGCTTGATCGCATCGTTAAGGCTGTGGCGACATCCGTACTTATTGTCGTTTTTTGACTTGGTTACAGAATCGTTAACATTGATTGCAGGCACTTTTAACGTGCCGGCTTCCAGCATTTCCAACAAACGCAGAACGCCGGTTGTGGTTTCTTCAGTAATACCGTTAATGCTGTCTAACATTTGTGGATATTTGTTGTGCACCATATTGGTCAGATCACCGCCGTCATCCAGCAGCATATTGGCGTCCCACGGCTGACCATCTTTAAGGATGGTCTGTTCAACACACCAGTCACCCTCTTCAACAGTCTGACCTTTCCAGGCGTAAACCGCGATACCTTTGGAGGCGATGTATGCTGCAGCGTGATCCTGCGTTGAGAAGATATTGCATGATGACCAGCGCACTTGCGCGCCCAGCTCTACCAGGGTCTCGATCAACACCGCTGTCTGGATAGTCATGTGGATACAGCCAATAATTTTTGCACCCGCCAGCGGTTGTTCAGCTTTATAGCGCGCACGCAGTGCCATCAGCGCAGGCATTTCAGCTTGTGCCAGAATAACTTCTTTACGGCCATATTCGGCCAGGCTCATATCGGCAACTTTATAATCGGGATTGCTCATAAGTTTTCCTTAAATACAGTGATTGCTGCGCAGCGACATTACTGCGCAGCCATGTTGTCTGTTGTGGTTTACAGGCCGGCTGCTGCACGCAGCGCTGCGGCTTTATCGGTTTTTTCCCAGGTAAATTGTGGCTCTTCACGACCAAAGTGGCCGTACGCCGCAGTGTCAAAATAAATTGGGCGAATCAGATCCAGCATTTTGATCAGCCCTTTTGGNNGTGCCAAAGGTTTCAACACTGATAGATGTTGGTTCGGCGACGCCAATGGCGTAAGACACCTGGATTTCGCAGCGATCTGCAATGCCAGCAGCAACGATGTTTTTGGCTACGTATCGCGCCGCGTAGGCTGCTGAACGGTCGACTTTTGATGGATCTTTACCAGAGAATGCCCCGCCGCCGTGACGGGCCATGCCGCCGTAGGTATCAACAATAATTTTTCGGCCAGTCAGTCCGCAGTCCCCAAACGGGCCACCAATCACAAACCGGCCAGTCGGATTAATAAAGTACTTGGTGTTGGCGTCCAACCATTCGGCAGGCAGAACAGGCTTGATGATTTCTTCCATGACCGCTTCTTGCAACGCTTTCTGCGAGATTTCCGGATCGTGCTGGGTAGACAAAACAACCGCATCGATACCAACGGGTTTGCCGTCCTGATAGCGGAAGGTAATCTGACTTTTTGCATCGGGGCGCAGCCAAGGCAGTATGCCGTTCTTGCGCACTTCGGACTGACGCTTGACCAGTCGGTGTGAGTAAGTAATGGGAGCAGGCATCAATACATCTGTTTCGTTGGTGGCATAACCAAACATCAAACCCTGGTCGCCAGCGCCTTGCTCGTGGTCTGCCGTTTCATCGACACCCATGGCGATATCGGGTGACTGTTTGCCGATGGCATTCAGCACGGCACAGGAGTTTCCGTCAAAACCTTTATCAGAGTGGTCATAACCGATGTTGACCACCACGCGGCGCGCGATCTCTTCCAAATCAACGTAAGCCTCGGTAGTCACCTCCCCCGCAACAACCACCATGCCGGTCTTGATCAAGGTTTCGCAGGCCACACGCGCCCGCGGGTCTTGCTTGAGTAATGCGTCCAACACCGCATCGGAGATCTGGTCTGCAATTTTATCCGGATGGCCTTCGGCAACGGATTCTGAGGTAAACAGGGTTGTTGTCATATTCAGGGTTCCTTCTGTCTGTTAATAAAATCGGGCTGTTAATAAAATCTGACTGTTAATAAGATCTGACTATTAAAAAATTCTTCAGGACTGACTGTCGAGCGCGGATTTTTTAAAAACCCGTAGCTGCACCTGAAAACCGTTGCGTAGACCCAGATACATGCTCTGCGCGGTAAGCAGCCCAGCTTGTCCGGCCCATTCGTCCAGTTCATGGCTTTCGAAACCAAGCCACAGATCACCGCAGGCATCACGAACCCAGTCCTGATCATGGCGGCTGAGATCGATCAACAGCAGCACACCCTCGGCTTCGAGCAGTTTTGCCGAGTCCTGAAAAGCCTCCCATGGGGACGGGATGTGATGCAGGACCATGTTGTAAATCAGCAGGTCTAGGCGAATCCCGCGTGCAATGGCGACTTGAGTATCACCGTGGATAAATTCCACGTTCTGCTGCAGGTCGGATATGGTGTTGCGCGCCCTGCTCAGCATTTCTATCGAGTTGTCCAACGCAATCACTTGCTGGTAAATGCCGGCAAGCTCGCTTAGCAGGCGGCCTTCACCCGGGCCGACTTCCATCACTCGGGCACTGGCAGGCATATGCAATCCAGCCAGTAAAGCGTGCAAGGTATCGCGATAATTGGCGTATTCAGCAACCAGTTCCTGCTTTTCAAGAAAGCGCTCTGCATGGCGTTCAAAAAACAGCAGCGACTGCTCGGAACGCTCCGCGTGTATCTGGCGGATACCTGCGCTGAGCTCAGTGCGCAACTCTGTGCGGTCAAGGCAAGCAAAAGCGGCTTGTTTGACCGCAAAAAACGGGTCTTCCGGCAGCAACAGAATGCGTCGGTAAAAAATACTGTTGCCTTCCCTGCGACTGCTAACCAGCCCGGCAGTCGCCAGAATCTTGAGGTGGTGGCTCAGTGCGTTTTGCCGGATATTCAGAATCCTGCACAGCTCTAATACCCCAAACGATTCAGTTCTCAACACATGCAGAATCTCCAACCTGAGTTCGTCACCCAAGGCTTTGCTGACGGAGGCAAGACTGTCAATTACAACCATGTGGAGAGGCTTTCACGGTGCTTTAAAGCCGCGAACTATAACAGGGCGGGCGGATATATCAAAATATTTTGATATAGATCTTTTTGCTGGTTTGGAAACACAAGTGGAAACTTGTGCTCAGGTGCGGGAAAATACGCGCTTTTCAAAGTCAGTACTCTGTACAGGAGCTCCACGAATGTCGACCCGACTGACCACGCGCAGAGAGCGCGCTAATGCTATCCGCGCCCTCAGCATGGATGCCGTCCAGAAAGCCAATTCCGGTCACCCGGGCGCTCCGATGGGGATGGCGGATATCGCAGAAGTATTGTGGGGTGACTACCTTTCGCACAATCCTAGTAACCCCAATTGGTTAAACCGAGATCGGTTTGTTTTATCCAATGGACATGGGTCGATGCTGATTTATTCATTGTTGCACCTCAGTGGATACGATCTCCCGATTGAGGAGCTGCAGAATTTTCGACAACTGCATTCGCGTACACCGGGGCACCCCGAGTACGGTTATACGCCGGGTGTTGAAACAACGACTGGGCCGCTGGGGCAGGGTTTAGCCAACGGCGTTGGCATGGCGATCGCAGAAAAGACGCTGGCGGCGCAGTTCAACAAGCCTGAGCACAAAATTGTTGACCATTTCACCTATGTATTTGCCGGTGATGGCTGCCTGATGGAGGGTATTTCGCACGAAGTATGTTCACTGGCGGGTACCCTTGGATTAGGCAAATTGATCGTGTTTTATGACGACAACGGCATATCGATTGATGGTGACATCGAAGGCTGGTTTACCGACGATACCACCAAGCGGTTTGAGGCCTATGGCTGGCAGGTATTATCTGCCGATGGGCACAATCCCCAGCAGATTATTGCTGCCATCGAATCGGCGCGTAACGATTTGAATCGACCAACGCTGATCCGCTGCAAAACAGTGATCGGGTTTGGATCGCCAGCCAAAGCCGGGACATCTGACGTGCATGGCTCTCCGTTAGGTGCTGCTGAAGTGGCGGCAACACGAGAGGCCTTGGGCTGGTCACACGAGCCCTTTGATATTCCTGCTCCCATCAAAATGGATTGGGATGCACGTGAACGTGGATTTCAGGCGGAATCACGCTGGAAAGAAAAACTTGTGCGTTACGAGGAAGCCTACCCGGAACTGGCGATGGAATTTGTGCGCCGCCTCAAGGGTGAGCTGCCCGGCCATTTTGAGCAAGGTGCCAATGACTTTATCGCGGCATCACAACAAAAAGCAGAAAATATAGCCTCTCGCAAAGCGTCACAAAATACCATCGCTGCATTCAGTGAAATTTTACCGGAGTTGATCGGAGGTTCCGCAGATCTCGCCGGTTCTAACCTCACCATGTGGAAAGGCAGTTTGCCATTGAGCGAGCGCGCTGATGGCAACTACATTTATTACGGGGTGCGTGAATTTGGTATGAGCGCAATCATGAATGGTATTGCGCTGCACGGAGGGTTTATCCCCTACGGCGGTACCTTCCTGATTTTTATGGAATATGCACGTAACGCTGTGCGGATGTCTGCGTTGATGAAGCAACAGGTGATCAATGTCTATACCCATGACTCAATTGGTCAGGGTGAAGATGGTCCGACCCACCAGCCGATCGAGCAGTTGGCCAGCCTGCGCACGACACCCAACATGTCAGTCTGGCGTCCAGCCGACGCGGTCGAGACAGCGGTTGCCTGGAAACTTGCGCTGCAGCGTAAGCATGGCCCGACATCATTGGTATTTTCGCGTCAAAACCTGAATCATCAGTCTCGTACGGATGATCAGATTGCTGCTATCAGCCGTGGTGCCTATGTGCTGGAAGATTGCGCAGGTCAACCAGACCTCATTGTGATCGCGACAGGCTCTGAAGTCGGGATTGCTCGCGATGCGGTTAAAAAATTGCTGGAGCAAGGTGTACAGGCCCGACTCGTTTCCATGCCAAGCACCGATGTGTTTGACGCGCAGGACGCGTCTTATCGTGAGCAGGTGCTGCCATCTACCGTGCGCAAACGCCTGGCTGTGGAAGCTGCCGCCGCGGATTACTGGTACAAATATGTCGGGCTTGATGGTGCCATCATCGGTATGACCCGCTTTGGCGAATCTGCCCCGGGTGGTGTGTTGCTGAAAGAGTTCGGGTTTACAGCAGACAACATTATCGTAAAGGCCAAGGCACTGCTGGCTTAAGCAGTCAACGACTGATCGGAGTAGGTGATGTCAAAGCCCTTCAGGCTGGCAATCAACGGATATGGTCGTATCGGTCGTTGTGTGCTGCGTGCCTTGCATGAGCGCACGGATCTAACGGGTTTGCAGATTGTTGCGATCAACGATCTGACCGATGCGCGTAGTTTGGCGCACTTGACGCGGTATGACAGCACACATGGCCGATTTGCGGGCGAGGTAACGCTGGAGGCATCCGATCGTTTGCGGGTAAACGGGCAGTCGGTACAGTTGCTGTCTCATCGCGGCATTGAAGGTTTGCCGTGGGCAGAGCTAGATGTTGATCTGGTGCTTGAGTGCAGTGGCTGTTTCAGCGACCGCGCAACGGCTGAGCAACATCTGGCGGCGGGTGCCGGGCGCCTGCTGTTCTCGCAACCGGCACAAAGTGATGTTGATGCAACAATTATTTTCGGAATTAATGATCAGACGCTGGCGCGTTCGCACCGCATTATTTCAAGTGCTTCATGCACTACCAACTGTGTGGTGCCGGTCATAAAAGCGCTGGATGACAGCTTTGGTGTTGAATATGGTGTCATCACAACCATTCATTCGGCGATGAATGATCAACCGGTCATTGATGCTTACCATAACCAGGATCTGCGTAAAACACGCAGTGCAGTGCAATCAATCATCCCGGTTGATACCGAAATTGCTAAAGGCATCGGGCGTATTTTGCCGCATCTGGAAGGCCGTTTCTCGGCGCAAGCGATGCGGGTACCCACCGTCAACGTCTCTGCGATAGACCTGACCGTGACGGTCAGGCGTGATGCCAGCGTGGCATCGGTAAATGGGGCGATCAGGCAGGCCTCGTCAATATCCGTGCGCAATGTGCTGGCATGCACCGATGAGCCGCTCGCTTCGTGTGATTTTAATCATGATCCACGCTCAGCCATTGTGGATTTGAGCCAGACGCGTGTCAGTGGGCAACACCTAATCAAGGTGCTGGCCTGGTTTGACAATGAATGGGCATATGCCAATCGCATGCTGGATGTAGCCAATGTAATCTATCAACTTGATTCGGATTCAGACTGTACTGGGAGATGACAAGGAAACCATGACCACACCTTCGAAAACAATTGAACGCATGCAGGATATGGATCTCAAAGGCAAGCGCGTACTGATCCGTGAAGACTTGAATGTGCCGGTTAAAAGCGGCCAGGTGATGAATGACACCCGGATTGTTGCGGCATTGCCAGCATTAAAAATGGCGATTGATGCCGGCGCTAAACTCATGGTGATGTCGCACCTCGGTCGGCCAGACGAAGGCAAACCGATATCCGCGCAACCTGAATCCTCACTGGCGCCCGTTGCTGAACATCTGCAAAAACTTTTGGGTGTTCAGGTGCGCTTGGTTCAGGATTACTTGCAGGATCCGTCGGCCGCCGAACCGCTTGACGGTGAAATGGTGCTGCTGGAGAACGTGCGGGTAAATGTCGGCGAAAACGCCAACGCCGATGAGTTATCGCAGCAATACGCAGCCTTGTGCGATATTTTTGTCATGGATGCATTCGGCACTGCCCACCGAGCCCAGGCTAGCACACATGGTGTTGCCAAATTTGCATCCAAAGCAGTTGCCGGCCCGCTGTTGGCCGCCGAATTGGATGCCTTGGACAAAGCGTTGAAGAGCCCGGAGCGCCCCATGCTGGCCATTGTTGGCGGCGCAAAAGTGTCCAGCAAACTGCAGGTATTGGAGAGTCTGGCTGCAAAAACTGACCAGTTGATTGTGGGCGGCGGTATTGCCAACACGTTCCTGTTGGCGGCGGGTTACCCGGTGGGTAAATCCTTGGTTGAAGTCGATCTGGTCGATACGGCCAAAGCCCTGATGGCAAAAACCTCTATTCCATTGCCGATTGATGTGGTGGTGGCCAAGGCGTTTTCTGCGGATGCGCATGCCGTGATCAAAAATATTGCTGATGTGTCGGATGACGACATGATTTTGGATATAGGCCCGAAGACCATAGAAAATCTTGCCGCTATCATTGCGGACATGAAAACGATTATCTGGAACGGGCCGGTGGGTGTGTTTGAGTTTGACGCGTTTGCAAACGGCACCAAAGCCATTGCCGAAGCTGTGGCTGCCAACACGGGTTTCTCTATCGCCGGTGGTGGCGAAACAATCCAGGCGATCGATAAGTTTGGCATCACCAGCCAGATTTCTTACATTTCTACCGGCGGTGGCGCCTTCCTTGAATTTGTTCAAGGAGAAGTATTGCCGGCAGTTGCCATTCTGGAACACTAAACTAAACCTGAGTACGTTAAGGAAGAGGAATTTTTATGGCTCTGATCAGTCTTCGACAGTTGCTCGATCATGCCGCTGAGCATGCATATGGGGTGCCCGCGTTTAACGTCAATAACCTCGAACAGGTACGCGCCATTATGGAGGCGGCCGATGAAGTGCATAGCCCGGTCATCCTGCAAGCCTCTGCGGGCGCTCGCAAATACGCGGGATCAAACTTTCTGCGCCACTTGATTCTGGCGGCTATCGAGGAGTTTCCGCATATTCCTATCGTGATGCATCAGGATCACGGGGTATCCCCGGCTGTTTGCCAGCGTTCAATTCAGATGGGTTTTTCGTCGGTGATGATGGACGGTTCATTGGGTGTAGATGGTAAAACCCCGATGGATTATGACTACAACGTGGATGTTACCCGCACGGTTGTTGCCATGGCTCACGCTTGCGGCGTTTCTGTCGAAGGTGAGATTGGTTGTCTGGGCTCTCTGGAAACTGGTATGGCCGGTGAAGAAGATGGCATTGGTGCAGAAGGACAGCTCAGTCATGATCAGATGCTCACTGATCCAGAGGAAGCGGCCTCTTTTGTGAAAGATACCGGCGTTGATGCCTTGGCGATTGCGGTGGGTACCAGCCACGGTGCGTACAAATTCAGCCGTCCGCCCACTGGCGATATTCTGGCCATTGAACGTATCAAGCAGATTCATGCGCGCATCCCCACCACCCATCTGGTCATGCATGGATCGTCTTCAGTGCCGCAGGAATGGCTCGCCATCATTAACGAGTTTGGTGGCGAAATCTCTGAAACGTATGGGGTTCCAGTGTCCGAAATTCAGGAAGGCATCAAGCACGGCGTGCGAAAGATCAATATCGACACCGACTTGCGTCTGGCCTCAACCGGTGCCGTGCGTAAATTCCTCGCAGAAAACAAATCGGAGTTTGATCCGCGTAAATTTTTGACGCCAACTATCAAAGCTATGAAAGGTATTGTCAAAGATCGACTGGAAGCATTTGGTGCGTCAGGGCAGATCGATCGAATCGGCAAGGTGTACAGCCTAGAGGCGATGGCTGGGAAATACGGTATNNCAGAGTGACAAGCAGCTTGTTGCGGGTAAACAGTTGAGGAACAATCAGACGCCAAAGGCGTCGTTCCGAAACTCTTTACCCGCAACAGCCTCCGTCTCGCAGGCGGCGTAACAAATTACCACAACACGCGGCAGCGGATAGTGCCAGTGACTTCGTGCAACTTGTCCAATGCGATGTCACTGTCTTTCTCGGCGATATCCATCACCACGTAACCAATCTTGTCGTTAGTCTGCAGATACTGCGAACTGATGTTGATGCCGCTGGCCGAAAATATCTGGTTGATCTGAGACATGACACCCGGCACGTTTTCGTGGACGTGTAACAAGCGGTGCATACCCGGGTGTGACGGCA
>DITX01000127.1:4173-4763 GCA_002422225.1 Gammaproteobacteria bacterium UBA6173 | reverse complement strand
GGAGAAATAAACTCTTCATCATTGGCATGGGGTTCAACCGGGAATACATCCACAGCCGCGCCAGACAGGTGTTTTGATTCCAGTGCTGCCGCCAGCGCATCGATATCAACGACGGTGCCTCGTGAGGCGTTGATTAGAATGCTGCCTTTTTTCATCCAGCTGAGTTGCTCTGCACCAATCATCTTTTCAGTCTGAGCCGTTTCCGGCACATGCAGACTCACAACATCGCAGGTCTGCATCAGTTCTTTTAAACTGTTGACTTGAGTGGCATTGCCCAGCGGCAGTTTGGTGACAATGTCATACAGATATACTTTCATGCCCATCGATTCAGCCAGAACGCTGAGCTGCGAGCCGATGTTGCCGTAACCTATCAGCCCCAGTTTTTTGCCACGTGTTTCAAAAGAGCCGGTGGCAACTTTCTGCCAGATGCCACGATGCGTGAGCGCATTTTTTTCAGGTATGCCACGCAGCAATAAAATAGTTTGACCAATAACCAGCTCAGCGACACTGCGGGTATTGGAATAAGGTGCATTAAAAACCGGTACGCCTTTGATCAATGCTGCTGTCAGATCTACCTGGTTGGTGCCTAT
>DITX01000127.1:267-4143 GCA_002422225.1 Gammaproteobacteria bacterium UBA6173 | reverse complement strand
GAAAGTGATGTCTTCAAATACTCGATATTGGTATAGCCGGCATCGTTCAGCGTCTTGACAGCGCTTTGATGTACGCCTTCCAGAAGCAGGAAGCGGATTTTACTTTTATCCAGGGATGTTGGTTTCATAAGGTCTACAGTACTCATGACAGGTTTATGCGGGGTCTCTCCCGTTCGAGGCGCGCTATGTTACCATAAGCCCGATCAGTAACATAAAAGGTAATCGTCTGAATGAAGTTAACGCAGCAAGCTCTGGAAACTGCCCTTGCCGGGGTGGTGGGTGCGGATAGGGTCAAAACTGATGCCGATTCTCTGCAGGTATATGGCAAAGACTGGACTAAAGTGTATGAGCCCAAGCCTGCTGCTATTGTGTTTCCGGGCAACACTGCCGAGGTGCAGGCGCTGGTAAAACTGGCGAATCAGCATCAGCTTGCCCTTGTGCCTTCAGGCGGTCGTACAGGTCTGAGCGGTGGCGCGGTAGCCTCTAATGGAGAGGTGGTTGTTGCCTTTGACCGCATGAATCGCATTCTTGATTTTAATCCCGTCGATCGCCAACTTGTTTGCGAACCAGGCGTTGTAACTGAACAGCTTCAGTTGTTTGCTGAAGAAAAAGGATTGTTTTATCCCGTTGATTTTGCCTCATCAGGATCAAGCCAGATCGGTGGCAATGTTGCGACCAATGCAGGTGGTATTAAAGTTATCCGATACGGATTAACCCGCGACTGGGTGATGGGCATGAAAGTGGTGACTGGATCCGGTGAGCTGTTGGAGCTCAATCATGGGTTGGTCAAAAATGCCACCGGGTACGATTTGCGCCATTTGTTTATCGGGTCGGAAGGGACACTCGGGTTTATTGTTGAGCTCACGATGCGACTGGCGACCGCCCCCTTTGACCCTACCGTGCTGGTGCTGGCTGTGGATGATATGGAGTCAGCTATGCATGTGCTGCAGGCGTTCCAATCCTCTCTGAACATCAGTGCATTTGAGTTTTTCTCTGAAAAGGCACTCCGCCATGTGATGGCAGAAAAGGGATTGCAGCGCCCATTCCAGACCATCGGGAATTTTTATGCGCTGATTGAATTCGAGAATACCAATGAGTCAGTTATGGATGCGGCTATGGCGGCATTTGAAAATTGTGTTGAGCAAAGCTGGGCGCTGGACGGCACCATGAGCCAGAACATTACCCAGGCAAAAACGCTCTGGCGCCTGCGGGAAGATATCTCGGAGACCATTTCAAAATTTACGCCTTACAAAAATGACATCTCGGTGCAAGTCTCAAGGGTGCCGGCATTTCTTAAGGAAGTGGACAGCATTGTGAACAGCAAGTACCCGGATTTTGAAATTATTTGGTTTGGGCATATTGGTGACGGCAATGTTCACCTTAATATCCTTAAGCCAGATACGTTGCCGAAAGAGCAGTTCTTCAGACAATGCGGAGAAGTGAGTTACGGTATTTTTGATGCAGTCAAACGGTATCACGGTAGTGTTTCTGCAGAGCACGGCGTGGGATTGCTGAAAAAACCCTATCTTCAGTACAGTCGAAGCGATGCTGAAATCAATTTTATGCGATCGATAAAGCGCGTCTTTGATCCTAATAACATCATGAATCCCGGTAAGATTTTTGATCAGCCCGAGAATCCGGCAATATAGATGTGGTGCCCATCACAAATTTTGGTTTCGATTTGATTAAAAACCGGGATTTTCCTGTTTTTTAGGCAAAAACTGTATTCCCACCAACAAAATATAGCGGTACACTCGTGCAAGGAGTCGGTGTTGATTCCGGCAGTTGATACATTTGTCAACTGAGAAAATAAATATTGGGTGCAGCCGGACATCGTTTTCGGTTCGTCCCTTGGAAATTAGCAAGAGAGCAATATGGCACAGCATGTAGAAGGTACCGTTAAGTGGTTCAATGACGAGAAAGGTTTTGGTTTCATTGAGCAGGAAGGTGGAAAGGACGTATTCGTCCATTTTAGTGCCATTAACGGTACTGGAAGAAAAACGCTGCACGAAGGTCAGAAAGTCACGATGGAAGTGACTCAAGGCCAGAAAGGCCCTCAGGCAGAGAACGTCACTCCTCTGTAATACAAGAACGCAGAGGCCTCAAAACCTCTGCGTTTTTTTATGGGCTGTGTGCGGGATGCACCTGTATCTGTAAATCTCTGACTTATCTCGTCAGAGTTTTCAGGCCGTCTTTTGTTCCAAGTATCAGTTTATCTGCTGGTCTTAGGGCAAAAAGGCCATTGGTCACAACTCCCGTAATCTGGTTGAGCTGAGTCTCCAACGCGCGTGGATCCACGATACTTATATTGTGGACGTCGAGAATTATGTTTCCGTTATCGGTGGTAAACCCTTCGCGGTAAACCGGATCACCTCCCAATTTCACAATTTGACGTGCAACGTAACTCCTCGCCATTGGAATGACCTCAACAGGCAAAGGGAAGCTCCCCAGTACATCGACCAGTTTGCTGCCATCAGCAATACACACAAATTCTTTTGCAACGGCGGCGATGATTTTTTCGCGCGTCAACGCACCGCCGCCGCCTTTGATCAAATGCAGAAAAGAATTTGCTTCGTCAGCGCCATCAACGTAGAGGGTGACCTCCGGCGCTGAATTGAGATCAATCACTGGAATCTGCAGCGCTTTTAGTCGTCGGGCAGTTTCTTCAGAACTGGCGACAGTGGCGCCGATGTCATGTCTGAACGCACCAAGGCACTCGATAAAATAATTGGCTGTAGAGCCGGTACCCACCCCGATAACAGATCGCTCATCCAGTCGATCTCGGACGTAATTGGCGGCGGCCTGCGCCACGGCTTTTTTCATTTCATTCTGGTCCATGCTGCTATCCTGTTAAGTGCTGCGTTAAACTGCTGTTTTGAGACATCGACCGGCCAAGTATAACGCAGGCGGACTCCCGCAGGAAAAAATGGCCATCGAGAAAGGCCGCTGAAATCTGTGCGGCCATCAAAGATGTGTTTGACGATACGCGCGCGGTTACCGAGCCGGCGGGAGCCCTGGCCATCGCCGGCTTAAAAAAGGCCGTGCGTGAACAGGGGTTGCGCAATCAGGTATTGCTGGCCGTTATCACCGGCGCCAATGTCAATTTTGATCGGCTGCGGCATATCTCCGAATGTGCCGAACTGGGTGAAAGCCGCGAAGCCGTACTGGCAGTGACCATTGATGAAAAACCGGGCAGTTTCAGGCAGTTCTCGCAAACCTTGGGGCGACGTAATGTCACTGAATTTAATTACCGTTTTGGTGATACCAGCGCTGCTCAGATTTTTGTGGGTGTTGAAATTGCAGATGGCGCAAGCGGTCGGCGCGACCTGATTCATGCGCTCACAGAGCAAGGATTATGTGTGGTGGACATGACTGACAATGAGGCCGCCAAACTACATATCCGACATATGGTTGGCGGGCGCAGCCAGCAGGTTATGAATGAACGCGTTTTCCGATTTGAATTTCCTGAACGCCCTGGCGCTTTGATGACATTTCTCGATCTATTGGGCGAGCGCTGGAATATCTCGATGTTCCATTACCGCAATCATGGCGCGGCCTACGGACGAGTGATGGTAGGCATTCAAGTGCCAGAGCAGGACCGCATCCCGTTTGCTGAATTCCTGCAACTGACTCAATACCCGTTTCAGGAAGAAACGGACAATATTGCCTACCAGACTTTTCTTGCCCCCTGATGGGCAGGTACTACCCGATGTAAGAGCAGCAGTAGTCGGTCACACTCAGTACTTTGATATCAAAGGCTGAGTTTGCCGGAACTTCAAAGCTATCGCCACCCGCCACTTTGCGCCACAGATCTTCGCCAGGCAGCAGAATCTCAACATGGCCAGACAGAATTTCCATGATTTCTTTTTTGGCGGT
>DITX01000127.1:0-196 GCA_002422225.1 Gammaproteobacteria bacterium UBA6173 | reverse complement strand
GATGGCTGGGCCAGTGAAAACCTGAGGACGCGGATTCTAGCGATTTCACAACTTATCTGCCAGTTCCCAGCACTTGCCCCATACTTACTGCTGACCCGGCACTGAGCTGAGCATTCAGATTTACCTTTTCTGGCCCAAACAAAGCAACAACCGTGGAGCCGAGCTTGAATCGTCCCATTTCGTCTCCTTTTTGCAG
>DITX01000188.1:51771-52895 GCA_002422225.1 Gammaproteobacteria bacterium UBA6173 | reverse complement strand
TATTACACACCAACAACATGTCGCAGCCGGCCATTAATGCCTGCTCGACCCGTTGTGGCATGGCACCGGCGGCCGACGCAGCCTCCATCACCAGGTCATCACTAAAAATGACCCCTTCAAATCCAAGCTCGCCCCGCAACACGGTTTGCAACCAGAAAGGCGAAAATCCGGCGCAGTGTGCATCCGCTTGGGCATACAACACATGAGCCGGCATTACCGCGTCCAGCCATGGCAGACAGCGCACAAATGGCTGAAGGTCCTCATCACGAATCTGCTGCAGGCTGCGATTGTCTATTGGCAAGGCCAAGTGGGAATCGGCTTCCACACTGCCGTGGCCAGGGAAATGTTTGCCGGTAGTCGCCATGCCTGCTTCATGCATGCCGGACATAAATGCATTGGCCAGACTGATCAGCACGTCTTTGTCTTCAGAAAAGGCACGGTTACCGATGACTTCACTCAGCCCGGTCTGCAAATCCAGCACCGGCGCAAAACTGAAATCAAATCCGGCCGCCAACACCTCCGATGCCATTAACCACCCAGTTTCCTGAGCCAGTTTCAGCGCATGTTCGGGTTGCGTGCGCCACAGATGACCAAACATCAGCATGGGCGGCAAGCGTGTAAAGCCTTCACGAAGGCGTTGTACCCGCCCTCCTTCCTGATCAACCGCCAGCAATATCTGCGGGCGCTGCTCACGGATGGCTGAGGTTAACGCCAACACTTGCTCGGCATCATCCACATTGCGGGAAAACAGAATGACCCCGCCCACCTGTGCATGCTGAAGCAGATCTTTGTCTTGCGCTGTCAGTGATTTGCCTTGCACATCCAGCATCAATACACCAGGTGTGGCTTTTAATACTGCATCATTCAATGGATGAGCCCTCGTTCACACTTAAAATCACCACGACCGTGGTCGGGTTTCAAGGCGCATTATGACTGATTAGTCTGCTGCTCAGAAACCCTGGCTTGCAAGGCAATGATAACTGTATATAATTACAGCCTTCACATGCACAGGACGGAGATGCCATGCAAACGCTGACGCCCAGACAAACCGAGATATTGGAGTATATCCGTCGTTACCAGCAGGAAACCGGGTATCCACCCACACGCTCGGAAATCGCGCAGGA
>DITX01000188.1:0-51722 GCA_002422225.1 Gammaproteobacteria bacterium UBA6173 | reverse complement strand
TTGCCCGTGGTTGGTCAGGTCGCCGCCGGCAGCCCGATTCTGGCGCAGGAATGTATCGACGAATATGTCAGCATACCCGCCGAGCTGTTTTACCCCAAAGCGGATTATCTGCTCATGGTCAAAGGCACCAGCATGATCAACGCCGGTATTTTTGAAGGGGACTTATTGGCCGTTCACAAAACCGCCCAAGCACGCGATGGCGACATCATAGTTGCCAGGCTCGACGAAGATGTCACCGTCAAACGCCTGCACCACACCACCGATCGCAATGTGCTGCACCTGCTCCCGGAAAATGAAGACTACCAGCCCATTGTGGTTGATTTGCGCCACCAGACGTTTGTGATTGAGGGTATCAGTGTCGGTGTGATCCGCCGCCACGCTTAAAAGCTATCTGCGTTGCCAGCTCTGCGTTGAAGGTGGATTAAAAAATGCTCATTTACTATTCGTAAACTGCGCTTTTTGAATCCACCTTCGCCTTGATCTGCCTGCCTCGATTACGCTTTTACCGCATAAATGCCGTACTTCCTGCGCTGACTCTTAAAGCCGGAGTGAGCATCGGGAGGGCAGCGTGGTGGCGGACCAATCAAGCCGCGCTGATCTTTTGAGGGGGCGCCCGATCCAGCGGGAGCACTGTTCGAATCCGGAGCGGCGCAGCCGCGACGTTGAGTTGCGCACCGCCGGGCGCCCCCTCAAAAGATGCGGCTGGTCCACCACCACGCTGCCCTCCCGATGCGGCCGCACTTTAAACAACCCAAACTAAATCAAACCTCCACCACCCACTTACCATTGCGATACACCGCCTTCCATCCTGTTGGCTTTTTATCAACCTCAGTCAACAGATAATGCTCCTGCAATTTACGACTGAAACGCACCACAGACGGATTACCCTCTTTATCTTTTACCGGCCCATTCAACAAATAATGATATTTGGGATCAATCTCATGTTTATGGGGAAGCAACTCCTTTAACAAGGGTGCACGTGTCTCACGATTCTTGGGAAACTTGCTCGCAGCAAGAAACAGACCTGCCGCCCCATCACGCAACACATAATGGTCATCCACTTTTTCACAGCGCAGTTCCGACATCACCACCGGAGCAATCTTGGGCGGCGCCGCTTCCCCACTGCGCAATAACTTACGCGTGTTACCGCAGCTCTCACTTGTGCAACCAAAATACTTTCCAAACCGACCGGTTTTTAATTGCATATCTGAGCCACACTTATCGCACTCTACAATAGGCCCCTCATAACCTTTGATTTTGTAATTGCCCGCTTCCAGCTCATAGCCGCTGCAGTCCGGGTTATTACCACACACATGAATCTTGCGTTGACCATCGATCAAATAACTGTCCATGGTAGCGTTACACAATTTGCAGCGTTTACGCTCACGCAACAGCCGGTTTTCAACTTCCTCTGCTTCTTCAGCGCTGTCTGTGCTGATGGCCTCCTCACCCGGGATAAGATTCAGTGTACTTTTGCAGCGCTCTTTGGGCGGCAAAGCGTAGCCTGAACAACCCAGAAACACGCCAGTAGAGGCGGTTCGGATTTGCATATGCCGACCGCATTGCGGACAAGGAATGTCCGTCTCTGTTGGATTGTTTTCGCGCATGCCTTTGTCATCAGCCGCGAAGGCGCGCGCCAACTGTTCTGAGAAGCCTGCATAAAACTCATCCAGCACCTGCTTCCAGTTTTTGATGCCTGCCGCCACTTCATCCAGCGAACTTTCCATCTTTGCAGTGAAGTCATAATCCATCAGATCGGTAAAACTTTCTTCCAGTCGCTCGGCAACAATGTCGCCCATTTTTTGCGCGTAAAAGCGGCGGCTTTCCACTTTGACGTAACCACGCTCCTGAATGGTCGAGATGATGGCGGCATAGGTTGACGGACGTCCGATTCCACGTTTTTCAAGCTCTTTCACCAGACTTGCTTCGGTATAACGCGGTGAAGGTTTGGTAAAGTGCTGTTTGGGTTCCAGCTGCTCCAGCTTGAGCTTTTCGCCCGCTGATACATCCGGGAGCACCACGTCTTCTTCTTTGCTGGGTAATACTTTCAGGTAGCCGTCAAATTGCATGATGCGCCCTTTGGTGCGCAGCTCAAAATCTGCGGCCATGACGGTAATCTGACTGCTCAGATAACGCGCCGGCGGCATCTGGCATGCCACAAAATGTGCCCAGATCAAGGCATATAAACGCTCAGCATCACGTTCCATACCCGACAGCTGCGTCGGCAGCGTATTCACATCCGTGGGACGAATCGCTTCGTGCGCTTCTTGCGCGCCATCGCGGGCGCTGTACTGTATGGGCGCTTCCGGTAAATATTTTTTGCCAAACTGCTCTTCGATATAACTGCGACACATGGCCACTGCATCAGCACTGAGATTAGTGGAATCCGTTCGCATGTAGGTAATGTAACCGGCCTCATACAAGCGCTGCGCCAGCGTCATGGTCTTTTTGACACCAAAACCCAGACGCGTGCTGGCAGCTTGCTGCAGCGTTGAGGTAATCAGCGGCGGCTTAGGTTTTGAACTGGTGGGTTTATCTTCACGACCACTGACAATAAACTGCGCCTGTTGCAGCAGGGCCTGTGCAGTAGCGGTGTCTTTGCCATTGCCCGGACGAAAATTTTCACCGGCTTGTTTGACTACTTGCAACCTCAGGGCAGCTTTGTGGCTCGTACGGGTATCCGCAAACAATTCCCAGAACTCTTCGGGAATAAAGGCACGAATTTCGCGCTCACGCTCTACAATCAAACGCATCGCTACTGACTGGACACGTCCTGCAGACAAACCACGCGCCACTTTTGCCCACAGCAGCGGCGACACCATAAATCCGACTACCCGATCCAGAAAACGGCGCGCTTGCTGTGCTTCCACATAGCGCATATCCAGCTCACCCGGGTGGGAGAACGCTTCCTTGATAGCTTTTTTGGTGATTTCGTTAAATACCACTCGGCGATAACGACTCTCATCACCACCAATTGCCTCCTTTAAATGCCAAGCTATCGCCTCCCCCTCTCTGTCCAAGTCGGTTGCGAGGTAGATGGTGTCTGCAGACTTTGCCAGTTTCTTGAGCTCGGCCACCACTTTTTCTTTGCCAGGCAATATTTCATAACGCGCACGCCAACCGTGTTCAGGATCCACGCCCATACGTGAAATCAGCTGTTCCCGAGACTTCTTTTCCTTATGTTCGGCTTTTTGGTCAGGACTGAGTTTGCGGGTTTTCGCGGCCTCGCGGGCACGCTCAGCCGGGTCAACTGCCAGTCCGTTGCCACTGCCGGAGACGGGAAGGTCGCGGATATGGCCCACACTGGACTTCACCACAAACTCTTTTCCAAGATACTTGTTAATGGTTTTGGCTTTGGCAGGCGACTCAACAATAACCAGATTTTTACTCATTCAGTTGTTCATTTCCTGATATTAAAGCAAAGGACACTGCGCTCCGGCAGCGCCTGGCGGCGTAGGCGTGACGTGATCAAGCCGTCATATATAAAGATTCGCCGACTGAGGGTCAAGCTCTAGTTGGCAACAGACAGGCACACGAGAGAATTTGTCATTCGGCCCACCAACTTGCAATCAAGCAAGATTGGTGGCGCCGGATATCAATAAAATCAGATACTTACATTGTGTGCCCAGTTGTTCTTGTCAGCCAGTTCCCCGCGCTGTATGCCAACAAGCAAGCCATAGAGTTTTTGCATGACAGGCCCAGCAAGCTCTCCGTTTCCGTAAAAACGGTGCCACTGACCATCCACATAAATTCTACCAACGGGGGAAATCACAGCCGCAGTACCGCAGGCAGCGACTTCTTCAAAGTTGGCAATTTCTGCGCGCAAATCGATTGCTCTATGCTCGATGGTCAAGCCCATTTCCTGTTCAGCCAGGGTCATGATCGAGCGACGGGTCACGCTGGGCAGTACCGCGTTGGAGGCTGGCGTCACAAATCGGCCATCTTTCATGGCGACCACAATATTGGCGGAACCTGCCTCATCGATATACCGACGTTCACGTGCATCCAGAAACAGTGCCTCATTTGCGCCCAGATCCTGTGCCATGCGCGTGGCCAGCAACCCCCCCGCGTAATTGGCACCAATTTTATAGTTGCCGGTACCTGAGGGCGCGGCACGGTCCAGATCAGACACGGCCAGTGATATCACAGCCAGACCCGCACTTTTGTAGTAGGGCCCAACGGGCGAAACAAACACCCTGAATTCAAACTCTTTGGCGGTCTTCAACCCCAGATTCTGCCCAACACCTATCAGCATGGGACGTATATACAAAGAAGCACCAGAACCATGCGGCGGTATCCAGGCATAATTGGCACGCACCGCTTGCTCCACACCGCGAATAAACAACGCTTCAGGCACTTCTGGCATCAGCAGACGACCTGCCGCCTGGCGCATACGCTCGGCATTCAGCGTCGGGCGGAACAATAACACGCGGCCATCGGGCGCCGTCTGAGCTTTCAGCCCCTCAAAACATTGCTGGGCGTAATGCAGCGCAGGTGCACCTTCATGCACACTGATCATATCTGAGGTAATCAACTCGCCTTCAGACCAATGACCGTCCTTGTGAAGGGCGCGGAAACGGTATTCGGTAGGCTGATATGAAAAGCCCAGTTCGGCCCAGTTCAGAGCCTTTTTTTCGGGTAGTTGTGTCTGTGGCGCCATTGAAGTAGTCATGTGCAAAACCTGCTTTGTGCGTGTTGGTCTGATATCAGCGGGCGGTATTATCCTTGATAAGGAATTAATCTACCACACTCCGGCCGCACATTAGACCTCACAGGATCGATTGTGTGCAGCGATACAGCACACAGGCTTGCTCTGGTATACTCGCGCGCCATGAATTTTCCACTTATCGACATCGGCGCCAATCTGGGCCATGAATCCTTCGACCATGACCTGCCTGAGGTAATTCAGCGGGCCGTGGCAGCAGGTATTGTGCATCACCTGGTCACCGGCACCACCTTAGCGGCCTCGCAAAAAGCGCTGAATTTATGCCGGCAATTTGCAAATCTATCGGCGACTGCCGGCATCCACCCGCATGAAGCTGCCCATGCCGATGCAGATACCTTGAAGGGCATCCGCGCCTTGCTCAATAACCCCTTGGTACGCGCCGTGGGTGAAACCGGGCTGGATTTTAATCGCGACTATTCCCCTCGACCTGATCAGGAAAGAGTGTTTACCGAGCATTTGTTGATGGCAGTCGAGATCGGCAAACCGGTGTTTCTGCATCAACGTGATGCGCATTCGCGTTTTTATCCCATTCTCAAAGACTATCGTGATCAGCTTTGTGGCGGCGTGGTACATTGTTTTACCGATGAAAAGACCGCACTGTATGACTATTTGGACATGGATATGTACATTGGCATTACCGGCTGGATTTGTGACGAGCGGCGCGGACAGCATTTACTGGAACTGGTCAAAGATATTCCGCACGACAGATTGCTGCTGGAAACTGATGCGCCTTATTTGTTGCCCCGCAGCCTGCGACCCAAACCAAAAACTCGACGTAACGAACCTGCCTGGTTGACGGAAGTGCTGAGCACGGTTGCACGTTACACGGAGAGATCGCCTGCGGATATTGCCGAAGAGACTACGGCTAACGCACGACGTCTGTTTGGGATTTGATAAACGCCATCACCTGGCCCGGATCAAAGGGCCAATCCAGTTCAGCCCCCGTGCTGGTAAACGCAATAACCGGAATGCGCACACCAAAGCGTTGCACCAAGACCTCGTCGTCAGCAATTTCAATGGATAACCACTGCACCTCAGGAAAATACCGCTGGCAATAATTCAGAATGGCTTCGGCATCTTCACAAAGATGACAGCCCGCAGTGGTATATAAATGCAGCATGATCAGCGCCCGGACACACTGACATCTGACTGCTGATGCACGTCTTTCGGGCTTACTCCTTCCACAATCTCTCGCACCAGAGGCGGGCCACCATAAATAAACCCTGTGTAAATCTGCAGCAGACTGGCCCCTGCCTGCAGTTTTTCACGCGCGTCCTGCAAACTGCCGATACCACCCACTCCTATGATGGGCAATTTGCCGTCCAGTGCCTGATGCAGCTCCCTGATTACCCGCGTTGATGCCGCGCGCACGGGCGCACCACTCAAGCCCCCCGCTTCTTTATGCAGAGGGTTGGACTCCACACCCACACGCGACAATGTGGTATTGGTTGCTGTCACCCCCTCCACTGCAAACTCCAGCAAACTGCCGGCAATCAGCCCAATTTCCTCGCTGTTCAGGTCAGGCGCAATTTTAATGACCAGCGGCACTTGGCGCCCATCGGCCTGCGACAAGGTATGTTGCGCCCGCTTCAGCACATCCAACAGTCGGCGCAAGTCTTCACCGTATTGCAGACTGCGCAGCCCCGGCGTATTCGGTGATGACAAATTCACCACCACATAACTGGCCAACTCCCAGGCTTTGCGTAAGCCAAGCAGATAATCATCCGCGGCCTTTTCTACTGGTGTATCAAAATTTTTGCCTATGTTGATACCCAGCACGCCGCTAAACCGGCTGTCACGGATTTTTGCTAGCGCATGATCCATGCCTTTGTTGTTAAAACCCATGCGATTGATGATGGCCTGCTGCGCCGGTAATCTGAACAAGCGCGGCAACGGGTTTCCAGGCTGTGGGCGAGGCGTTAGCGTGCCGATTTCGATAAACCCAAAACCCAGTGCGGCGAGCCCGTCAATGTGATCAGCATTTTTATCCAGACCCGCTGCAAGCCCCAGGACGTTTGGAAAATCAATACCCATGACCTTGACCGGCACACCGGTGCCGGCCCGCGCCCCGCCCAGCAGCCCCTGCAAGTGCAGGCTCTGAACCAAATCCAGACTGCTCATCGCTACTTGGTGCGAGATTTCGGTAGGCAAAGTGAACAACAATGAGCGCATAAGGCCGTACATGGAATCTCTCTCTGAAGGTCTGGCAAAGTTAAATTTCGGGAAATAACGCAACGCATCAGGCTGATGTGCCGCATTATAAGACAGTGCTTGCGACGGCGCTGCCACATTCTATGACAAACTGACCCGAGCGCCTGCTAGACATCAGGCTTAAATTGGTTACAATCGCTGACTTCCGGCCAGCAACCCGCTTCGTAGAACAGGTAAATTTATGAGTCATCACAATACAATAACAGCACTGAAAACCTGGCTCACTCAGCAGATCATCGGACAGGAGAAACTGGTCGATCGATTGTTGATAGCCCTGCTGGCCGACGGCCATCTGTTGGTGGAAGGTGCCCCGGGACTTGCAAAAACCAAGGCAATCAAAGATTTGTCCCGCGCCATTGAAGGTGACTTTCACCGAATTCAGTTCACGCCTGACCTACTGCCCAGCGATATTACCGGTACTGAAATTTACCGTCCTGAAGATGGATCCTTCCGCTTTCAGCCCGGCCCGATCTTTCACAACTTGGTACTGGCTGACGAAATCAACCGAGCGCCTGCCAAAGTTCAGTCGGCACTGCTGGAAGCCATGGCGGAACATCAGGTTTCTGTCGGCAGGGAATCCTTTAAATTACCGCCACTGTTCCTTGTCATGGCCACACAAAACCCGATTGAACAGGAAGGGACCTACCCGCTGCCTGAAGCGCAGCTTGACCGCTTTCTGATGCATGTGTCCATTACCTACCCAACGGCTGAGGCCGAGCGTAGCATTTTGCAACTGGTTAGAAACGAAGCCAAAAATGTAGCGCCCACCATTCCGGAAATTGTCAGTCAGGAAGACCTGTTTGCCGCCCGCCAGGAAATTCTGGCAATGCACATGGCGCCAGCGGTTGAGGAATATATTATTCAGTTGATTATGGCAACGCGTAATCCCGATGTGTACGGCGCTGATCTGGCAGGCTGGATTGATTTTGGCGCCAGTCCGCGTGGCACCATCGCACTGGACCGCTGTTCACGTGCACATGCCTGGATCAAAGGCAACGACTTTGTATCGCCGGACGACGTGCAGGCAGTGATGTTTGACGTGCTGCGCCACCGTGTACTGCTCAGTTTTGAAGCGGAAGCCAGTGGTATCACCCCGGACAAAGTATTGGCGACCATTCTGGAGCGGGTTCCGTCGGCTTGAGGCCCTGGCATGCTGACGCGTTGCCAACCACTGACTGAACTTACGCTAATAGCCGATCTCGGATTGCCCCGCACCGGCCCGGAGACACAATGAGCAAGTCGCCACGCATTCTACCCCATCAGGCGCTGTATCAGGCCAAAGGGGCAGTTATTGGCCTGCAGGATCTACTGTTGCAGCGGTACGCTGCACGCACACTGGAATACGTCACACATAGACGCTCGGTCGCCGGCATTTCAGGACAGCATATGTCTAAAATCCGTGGCCGCGGCATCGACTTTGAAGAGTTCCGCCCTTACCAAGCGGGTGATGATATCCGCACGATTGACTGGCGCGTCACCGCGCGAATCGGCAAGCCGTTCACCAAAGTATTCCGCGAAGAACGCGAACGCCCCGTGATCATTGCCGTCGACCAGTCAAACTCAATGTTTTTTGGCAGCCAGACCGCATTCAAGTCCGTTATTGCCGCACAAGCGGCGGCCATCTTCTGTTGGCTTGCGATCGACAATGGTGACAGGGTGGGGGGTCTGGTGTATGCCGATGACAACTACAGCTTGGTCAGACCTAAACGCAGCCGCCGTTCGGCCCTGCATTTATTGAATCAGATACAACTGGCTAATACCGACCTCGCCGCCAAGGCGACCAGTGGCGCCGCCAGACCGGAACGCGACTCAGGTGGTCTGGCCAATGCACTGAGCCACATTCGTCGTATCACCAAACCCGGTAGCACGCTGTATATCATCAGCGACTTCAGTAGCATCAATGAAGCCGGATTTCAGTATCTTTATCAGATCTCTCTGCACAACAATGTGGTGTGCTGTTTTGTACACGATAGTCTGGAAGAGAATCTGCCGGTGCCCGGTTATTACAATATCACCGACGGTCGCGAAAAAGGCACCTTGAACACCTTCAGCAAAAATGCACGCGATAACTATCAACATCTTTATCAGCAAAGACTTGATCAATTGCAGGCTGAACTGAATAGATTAAAAATTCCCTTGCTGACCCTTAGAACCGATCAACCGGTAGTAGAACGGATACATCAATGGACATCGCAGACGCTTTAAGTGAATTGGCAGATATCCGCATGCCCGGCGAGGTCAGTTACTGGCCGTTGGCACCGGGCTGGTGGGTATTGGCGGCATTATTACTGGCACTGGCCATCTATGGTAGCTGGCGTCTTCAAAAACGTCTGACACTGCAGAAGCGCCTGAATGCAGCCACCCGCGAGCTGGCAAATGCCCGTCAACTGCTGACAGCCGCTGGCGAAAGCGATATGGCCAACCGACTGGTGTTTGTAAACAACGTCAATGCCGTCTTGCGACGGGTCGCACTATTACACCTTGAACACAACGCAGTAGCGGGGTTGAGTGGTCAGGCTTGGGTCAGCCTGCTCAGACAGCACGACACCGCCGGACTTTTAACAACGCAGCTGGCGCAGATACTAGCGCAAGGCCGTTTTGCACCGCGCTGCGATGTCGACGCTGACGCGCTTGAACGCATGGCGCGCGAATGGATTAAAAATCTGTATTTGGCTAAACTCGACACTGCGTCAACATCTGACCACCACAAAAACAAAACAAGCGCGGCGGCTGATAATCATGCTTGAATTTTCCTGGCCATTGGTGTTTTTGGCCCTTCCACTCCCCCTGCTTGTGTACTGGCTGATGCCACGTGCACCTCGTCAGGATGCTGCGCTGCGCATACCGTTTTATCGCCAGTTGGTGCAGTTGCATACAGATGCCAATCGGCACTACAACAAAAGCGTTTTGATGCTTATATGCTGTTCGTTGATTTGGATTCTGGTGGTTATCGCCGGCAGCCGTCCGCAGTGGGTAGGTGATCCCGTGCAGATTCCAACCACCGGGCGCGACATGATGCTGACACTCGACATGTCCGGCAGTATGGAAGCACGTGACATGTTTTTGAATAACACCCAGCTGTCACGTTTTCAGGTCATGAAAGCAGTCATCAGCGACTTTGTTGAAAAACGTGAAGGCGACCGTCTCGGCTTGGCGTTGTTTGCGGCACATGCGTATATTCTCACGCCGATGACGTATGACCTGGGCACCGTGCAACGCCTGGTTGAAGAACTGGAAATCGGTATGATCGATGAATCTGCCACCGCAATTGGTGATGCCGTTGGCATCAGTGTAAAACACCTTCGCCAACAGCCCGAAAACCGGCGCATCATGATTTTGCTGACCGACGGCATCAACAACGCCGGCGAGCTGACGCCGGTACAGGCGGCACAACTGGCACGCACTGAAGGTATCACTATGCACGTGGTGGGTATTGCATCAGACCAGTTTGCACAACGCTCCATGTTTGGTAATCGCCCCGGTGCACTGATCTCGGAAATTGACGATGCCACCATGACACAAATTGCAGAAATGACCGGCGGTCGTTACTTCCGCGCCAGAACCTTGGAAGACATGGTTGAGATTTATGACGAACTGGATCAAATGGAACCGATTGAGCAGGACGAACAAACCTATCGTCCAGTTACCTTATTGTTCCATTGGCCACTGGGTGCTGCACTGTTGTTGAGTTTTCTGCTGGCCCTGCTGGCATTGCCTGCCGCAACCCGCATTCCGGCCGCCAGTCGCCAAACCACGCCGACTAAAGCGCCCGCGTCTGGAGAAATTGTATGAATGACTCCTTGACGCTGACGCAGGCCATCACTGACTTCCACTTTCTGCGTCCCTTGTGGTTGTTAGCATTGCTGCCGGCATTATTCTTTATCCGCCGACTTTGGCACCTGGACTCACAAGGGAGTGCGTGGCACAAAGTCATCGATCAGAGCCTGTTGCCGTACCTGCTCAACTCCACAAAAAACACCTCTCAACGTCTGCCTTTATACATGTTGATGGCCGTGTGGACCTTGGCGGTGGTCGCCCTAGCCGGCCCCACTTGGTCCAAACAAACTCAACCTGTGCAGCAGCGACAGGACGCGCTGGTTATTGTGTTGGATCTGACATTGGGCATGTTCGCCAATGATTTTGATCCCAACCGCATTACGGTTGCCCGACGCAAGATCATGGACATCCTGGACGCACGCACGGAAGGTCAGACAGCCTTGGTAGTTTATGGCGGTGAAGCGCATATGGTGACGCCGCTGACGGATGACTCCATCAGTATCCGGGCGCTGGTACCCGCTTTAAATCCCAACATCATGCCGGTTATTGGCAACAATCCAGGCCATGCTGTACTGATGGCACGGCAATTGATGGACGAAGCGGCCGCGGTAAATGGCCGTATTCTGTTACTGACATCCGGCATTCCACCTGAACAAAACAACGCAATCTGGGACTCGCTGAATGATGGCCGGTACCCTTTGAGTATTATTGGCATTGGCAGCACGCAAGGCGCGCCAATTCCCGCTGCCAATGGCGACTACCTGCGCGACAGCAACGGCCAGATGGTCGTGAGCACACTGAACCGAGGCAACCTGATTACACTGACTGAACAGTTAAACGGTCGCTACCAGGACATCAGCATCGACAATGCCGATATCGAGTACATTCTGGAAGAAAGTCTGAGGGCAGACGCCGACAGCTACCTGGAAACAGACGAAGAAGTGGAGCTTTGGTACGACGCCGGCCCTTGGCTGTTGCTGCTACTGGTGCCGCTGTGCGCTTTATGCTTCCGACGTGGCTGGATATTGCAGCTCGCAATCATTGGTGGGGCATTGCTGCTAGTGAGCCCTCCTCAGCCTGCCTGGGCCCAACAGACCAACACGCCCATCCTCTTGTCGGATGACGACATGTCAGACGAAATGCTGATGAATACCTTGCCGATTGGATCACAGCCTGGCAGTGCCGTGCCGGCACAACCGAAAACCGGTTTTGATATCAGAAGCTTATGGTTGAACCGTGACCAACGTGGCTTGCGTGCCATGGAGGAAGAAGATCCTGTGACCGCCGCAGTGTTGTTTGACAACAGCGCATGGCGTGGCACTGCTAACTATCGCTCGGGTGATTATAGTGGTGCGATTGCTGAGTTCAGCCTCGGTGATGATCTGGATTCCAAATTTAACCTCGGCAATGCCTTGGCGTTTGCAGAGCGCTTTGAAGAATCCATCGCGGCCTATCAGTCGGTACTCGACCTGCAACCTGATCATGCCGACGCTCTGAAAAACAAAGAAATCGTAGAAAAGCTGCTCGAAGAACAACAACAGCAAGAGCAAGAAGAGCAACAACAGGAACAGCAAGAGCAGGAAGAACAGCAAGAACAGCAGGCTGAAGACGAGGAAGGCGAGCAACAAGAAGCCCCGCCGGAACAAGAACAGCAAGAGCCTCAGGATCCGCAAGAGTCCGAGGAAAAGGAGCCTACTGAACAACAGGAAGAGTCAGAAAACGACAACGCCAATAGCCAACAGCGCGCAAACACCGAAGTTGAAGAAGATCAGGAGTCACTGGAACAGTTCCTGCGCCGTATCGAGGATGATCCGGGTGAATTGCTGCAGCGCAAATTCCAGTTTGAATCACGCCGGCGCATGATTGAACGACGTGCCGCCAGCCAGGTACCACGTTAACGGGAACTTATGAAACAACTCATCAGCGTCATCACATTTTGTTTTTTGAGTCTGCTGTATGCAAATGCATTGGCACAACCCGCCGCGGTTGAATCCAACCTCGATCGCACCGAACTCGCGCGTGGGGAAAGCGTCACACTGCGCATCAGGGTTCACGGTCAACAAGGAGGAGTTCAGATTGATTTGGAACCCTTGCGCAACCAGTTTGAAATCATATCCACCCGCTCCGCCAGTCACCTTCGGTCGATTAACAATCGCATCGAGTCCTGGACAGATTACTTGCTAGTGCTATTCCCGCGTGAACTTGGGGAACAGCAGATTCCGGCACTGGTAGTCGGAAACCAGATGACAGAGGCCTTTACGATTACGGTCACAGAGCCCGAAGCAACTGGTTTGGCGGCAGGCAACGATGTGTTCTTGGAAGCCATTCTGTCCGATGAATCAGTTTATGTGCAGGAGCAACTGCTCTTTACGGTTAGATTGCACTACAACATTGCGGGTATTCGCAATCCAGTTTTTACCGAAATTGAACCCGACAATGCCGTGGTACAGATGCTGGGGACACCTCATCAGTATGAACAGCTGGTCGACGGTGTTCGTTACGGTGTCTATGAAAAGAATTATGTGATTTTCCCGCAACGCAGTGGTGAGCTGGTCATCCCGGACATTGTATTCCGCGGCGAACTGACCGATGGCTCCAGCAACTTCGTTTTCCGCAACCCTAACATGCGTCCAGTGACCGCGTTTGCAGAAGGTTACACGATTCAAGTCAAGGAGCGTCCAAGTGAGTTCCCGGCAAACAGCACGTGGTTGCCCGCCAGCGACATCCAGATCAGTGAAACATGGAATCGGGATATCACCCGTCTGAACCCAGGTGATTCCGTCGAACGCACAATAACCATTGTCGCCAATGGCTTGGATGGCGCAGCGCTGCCTCCGCTTGGTCGACCAGACATCGATCGTATGAATGTCTACCCGGAGCAACCGGTGATCGAACGTAGGGTGGTTGATGGCAATATTGTTGGCACACGCATTGAAAAGTATGTTTTGGTTGCCACAAGTGCGGGCTCAGTTGTCATCCCTGAAGTGAATCTGCCTTGGTGGGATGTGAAGAACAATGAACTACGCAGCAGTGTCATTCCGGCATCCTTGATACAGGTTACGCCGGTAGGTGGCGTGTTTCCAGGTGATGAAGTCGAGGCCACGGCAACAGCCATCGGCGGGGCACCTGGCAGCTTGATGCAAAGCGCCCTGACAGATGAACTGATGAGTAGTGCGCGCACGCCTGCCTGGATACTGAATGTGATGGCAGTCACGATTGTGCTTATCCTTGCCGGCATGTGGTGGTTGTGGCGCCGTCGCCAGAGCCGACTATTGGAGCGGGCCACGCCAGCGGTAGTGCGTACCGCTGCATATGAGCGTGATATCGCCGAAGGTCAGGAAAGACTAGCCTTTGCTGATCTGGAAAAGAGTCTTTCAAAGGACACGCCACAACAGTTGCGTATCCGTTTGATCGCCTGGGGCAGACAATACTTCAGTGATCCTGGCCTGCACAATCTGGATGATCTTGCAGCCCACTTGGAAAATCCGGAGGTATTGAGTCTGTGCCACCAGCTACAGGCTTCGCTGTATGGCAGCAGCCCGACCGGGAACACTAATGCCTTTGAGCAAAAAGACCGACAACGTTTGCTGGTGCTGTTAAGGGCGGCGCGCAGCAGTGCTGTGAAACAAACCAAAACTGACCGGCAGCACAAACTGTTTGAACTGCCCCCACTCTATCGGCAGTAATGAAATCGACCCTTGTTTACAGCACAGATAAGGGACGGCTTTGCACAGGATGCGGCGAGACGGTAAGCGCTTGCCGCTGCGCCGCGCTGACAGCGAACACCCCGGTGGGCGATGGCAAGGTACGTGTTTTGCTCGATACCAAAGGCAGAAATGGTAAAGCGGTCACCCAAGTTACAGGGCTGGCCTTGACCCTGACCGAGATAGAATTGCTGGCAAAAACCTTAAAAGCCCGTTGTGGCAGTGGTGGTGCTGTCAAAAGCGGCATCATAGAAATCCAGGGTGATCATCGCCCTGTGATATTGGCTTTTCTTCAGAGTAAAGGCATTGCAGCCAAGCAAGCCGGTGGATGATCAGCACGCCAACTGACCATCCAGTTTGTTCTATCCGGTTTTAATTCACACCGGTTTTAATCAAGAGACGGGTCATCCGGCGGCTCCGGCTTTTTGCGACTATCACCATTTTTGGCTTTGTCGTTACGCGCTTTTTGCAAGGCTTTTAAGTAAGCGGTATCCACATCGCCAGTAATATAGCTGCCATCAAACACAGAACATTCAAAAGTTTTGATGTCCGGGTTGCCTTCCTGCGAGGCGGCGATCAAATCAGGCAGATCCTGGAAGATTAGCCAGTCCGCACCAATCAACTCCTGCACTTCCAATTCTGTGCGGTTGTGTGCAATCAATTCACTGGCCGCTGGCATATCAATCCCATACACATTCGGGTAACAAACCGGCGGAGATGCTGACGCAAAATACACCTTGCGGGCACCGGCTTCGCGCGCCATTTGGATGATTTGTTTACAGGTTGTGCCGCGCACAATTGAATCATCAACCAGCAATACATTTTTGCCGCGAAACTCCAACTCAATAGCATTGAGTTTTTGACGAACCGATTTCTTACGTTCACTTTGCCCAGGCATGATAAAGGTTCGACCAATGTAGCGGTTTTTTACAAAACCCTCGCGATACTTCACGCCCAAGCGGTTAGCCAATTCCAGCGCAGATGTGCGGCTGGTATCAGGAATTGGAATCACCACATCAATATCATGGTCGGGACGCAGTCGTTTCACTTTGTCTGCCAGCTTCTCGCCCATACGCAGCCTAGCTTTATAGACTGAAATACCATCCATCAATGAGTCAGGGCGGGCAAAATACACGTGCTCAAAAATGCACGGCGTATACTCCGCGGGTTCGGCACACATTTTGGTATGCAAATGACCATGAACATCGATATACACCGCTTCACCCGGTGCAACATCACGCTCAAGTGAGAAACCTTGTGAATCAAGCGCAACACTCTCAGATGCCAACATATATTCAGCACGGCCTTTAGTCACGCGCCGCCCAAAAACCAAAGGTCGAATACCGTTTTTGTCTCGGAAACCCACAATACCGTAACCACTGATCAACACCAGCGCCGCATAACCACCACGGCAACGACGATGAACACCCTGCACGGCAGCAAACACATTTTCAGGGCTGGGCGCCATGGTGCCTACTTGCTGAAGCTCGTGCGCAAAGATATTAAGCAGCACTTCGGAATCAGAATCAGTATTAATATGACGCAGATCCTCAGAATAAAGCTCCTCTGCCAGCTGTGCAGAGTTAGTCAGATTGCCGTTATGCGCCAGGCAAAGACCATAAGGAGAGTTAACATAAAATGGTTGGGCCAGTGCCGGGCTTGAACTGCCCGCCGTTGGATAACGCACATGACCGATACCCATTTTTCCGTTCAGGCGACGCATGTGACGCGTGCGGAAAACGTCTTTCACCAAACCGTTGTCTTTACGCAGATTCAAAATACCATCATCACAGGTGGCAATTCCCGCGGCATCCTGTCCTCTGTGCTGCAAAACAGTCAGAGTGTCGTACAAAGAAACCGCTACTTCGGATCTGGCAACAATGCCAACTAAACCACACATGCAATATTACTCCGTAGACGTGCAAAAAAATCAAACCGCGGCGCTTGTGCCACCCGGTACAAAACCTGCCCGATCTATCACCATATCCACGTATGGAATGGCGCGGGACTCGACCCACCAGCTCTCGGTATCAAACCGTTCGTGGGCAAAATAGATCACCACCGCTACAATGATGACGCCGCGGGCACATCCAAACACCATCCCCAGCAGCCGATCCGTCAGTTGCATGCCAGCCATCGAAATCAGGCGTGTCATAAACTTGATGATCATCGATCCAATGAACAGTGTTCCAAAACCCAGTACCGCAAATGCAAGAATTGAGCGCCCGGTTTCGCTGTCAGTGATGCCCTCAAAATAAGGCATCAGCAAAGGGCTATATAACCGCGCGATCAGTATGGCTGCAATCCAGGCAATAACTGCCAGCACTTCGCGCACAAAACCACGCCAGAGCCCGAATATGCTTGAGAATCCTACAATGACCAGTATCACGATATCAGGCATGTTCATAAGGGATCTATCTCATATCGAACGATCATACCGTTCAGTTGAAAATCCTGCCGCAATTGTTCTAACAAGGTCTGCGCGGCAGCGCGATTAACCAGAGGTCCTACAAAAACAGCTGTCAAAATACCTTGGCTGGATTCCACTCGGCGCGAATACGCGCGATGGCCTGCAGCTTGTAAACGTGCCACCAGTGCAGTGGCGTTTTCCGTGTTGGAGAATGAGCCCAGACGCACACTCCAGCCTTCAGGTAAACCTTGCGGATCCAATGAAGCCGGTGCTGCATTACTGGCAGCAACGGTGGCGCTTGGTGAACTCACCGGCGCTGTTGTGGGTGCTGGTGTTGTTGCTGGCGTTGTTGATGGCGTTGTTGCAGGTGTTGCAGCAGGAGGCGGTGTTGTTGCCACTGTCACACGCGCGACATCATCAGACGGGCTGGCGTCTGTTTGAGTGACAGACCCATCAGTGACGTCTGACTCAACGGGTTCTGTGTTGTTAAGTGTCACGGTGGCAGGTGATTCCGGCCGGATTCTGATGGCATCGGAATCAGCCGTTATCACAGGTCGCTGGGGATCAAGTTGGGCAGGTATCGGCTGTTGTGGACGCGCGGGTATATCAATCTGAACGGCGGGTTGGTAACTACCCTCCCCGTCAAAGATAACCGGCAGCAGTATCAGTGCGGTGACCGCAAGCACCAGCGAGCCGGTAATTCGTTGACGGGTGCTCTGATTCAAAGTGGACTTTACCTCGTTGCCATATTTAACAGCCTGACAGTGCAGCCATCACCTCTGACACGGTGATAAATGAGCCACAAACCACAATAATGTCTTGGTCAGACGCCTGATTACGTGCGCGATCAAATGCTTGCACAACACTGTCAAAAACCTGAACATCAATGTCCGTAGAAGACATCTGGGCCAGTTCTTGCCATTTGGCAGCCAGCGTCGCTGCCGGCAGACATCGCGCTAAATCGAAGTGCGCAATATACCAGAAGTCGACCTGCTTTTCTAAGGCACAATAAAATCCCTGGTGATCTTTGTCGGCCATCATCGCCAGCACCAGATGAATTTGGCAGGCTTTACCCATTGGATCACGCAAGCGCTCAGCTTGCTCGCGCTGCAAGCGTTCGGCCAATGCACGGGCTGCGTGCGGATTATGCGCAACATCAACCATGACACGTTGAGCACTACCCGGTAGGGGTAACCATTGCTGGCGTCCTGACAATTGCAAGGCGGTCAGGTTATTGTTGATGGATACCTGAAAATCCGTTGGATCAGTGATAGCTCTGCTCAGCAATCCACTCAAGGCAGCGGCTTGCAACGCACTGGCCACATTACTCAATGCCAATCGGGGTATCGTCAGATCGTCCAGTGCCAATGGCAGTAAGGTCGTATCTACTGCACAAACTCCCAGCCAGGACCAATGCTGGGGCATACCCGCGCAAGCATCTGTTGTCCAGGTATAGTCCCGACCCGGCAAATACACCGGACAATTTAAAGCGGCCGCGGCATCTAGCAGACTTTGTGGCGGCTCACATTCTCCACACACGACCGGTTTGCCAGCCCGGAAAATGCCTGCTTTTTCGCGCGCGATTGCCTCGCGGGTATCACCCAGCCACTCCTGATGATCAAGGTCTATACTGGACACCACGGCGATGTCTGCATCGATAATGTTGACAGCATCCAGACGACCACCCAAACCCACCTCCAGCACGACAGCATCCAGCTCAGCATCCTGAAATATCAACAGCGCAGCCAGCGTACCAAACTCAAAATAACTCAGGGATATCTCTTGGCGAGCCGCTTCAATCTGCTCAAACGCACGGACCAGGGCTTGATCGGACACAGGTACACCCTGAACACAAACTCGTTCGTTGTAATGCAAAAGATGGGGAGAGGTATAACACCCGACGCGTAGCCCTTCGGCTCGGAACAGGGCGTCAAGTGTGGCGACATGACTGCCTTTGCCGTTGGTTCCGGTAACAGTAATAACAAAAGGCGCGGTTTTTTTGAGAGCAAGCCTGTTGGCGACAATCTGCACCCGCTCGAGACCCATATCAATTTCTTGCGGATGCAGCAACTGTATTCTGGACAACCACTGTGCCAGCGACAATCGCGGGCGACCGATCCCTGGCGTCAGCGGTTCACTCATTAATCAGGCTGCCGGTGGCAGTTGCATCAATTTGCGCACTAATCCGGTCACGGTATCGCGCATCTGTTTGCGATGGACAATCATGTCGATGGCGCCATGTTCAAGCAAAAATTCACTGCGCTGGAAACCTTCAGGCAGTTTTACACGCACAGTCTGTCGAATGACGTCTGGGCCGGTAAATCCCACCAGCGCGCGTGGCTCGGCAATATTGATATCACCAAGCATTGCGAGACTGGCAGACACACCACCATAAACCGGATCAACCATCACCGAAATAAACGGCAAGCCGTGCCCACGCAATTTCTCCAGTGCTGCCGCTGTTTTGGCCATCTGCATCAGAGAAATCAAGGCTTCCTGCATGCGCGCGCCGCCACTGGTCGAGAAACACACAAATGCCAGCTTCTGGGCGATGCAGGTATTGATGGCCTGCACAAATTTTTCACCCACTACGGCGCCCATGGAACCACCAATAAAACCAAATTCGAAGGCAGCAACCACCATCTCAACATTGTCGATACGACCTTGCACCACAACCAACGCATCCTTTTCACCCGTGCTTTTCTGCGCGGCCGTAATGCGATCTTTGTATTTTTTCAGATCTTTGAACTTGAGAATATCGACAGGCTCAATATCGGCAAACAGCTCGCGCTGACCATTGCTGTCAAGAAAAAGCTCAAGGCGACGACGCGCGGTGATGCGCATATGGTGGTCACACTTGGGGCAGACTTCCAGATTGCGCTCCAGATCTGGCCGATACAATACGGCTTCGCAGCGTGGGCATTTTTTCCAAAGTCCTTCAGGCACACTGGACTTTTGCTTGTTACCTTCAGCACTGTCACTGTTGTTGCGGATCGAAGGAAGGATTTTGTTAATCCAGCTCATAGATTTGTCCTGTACTTTTGCGCTGTCAAAAAGCGGTCTTCATTTGCTGCTTACTATAACACTATTTGCCGGATGATCCTGCCGACCTGCTGTGAGCATCAAATCAGGCGTCCAATGACAGCCTGATTTGTTTGATCAAAGCGGTACTGTCGGCAATGGCTGCCGGATCGCGTTTACCGCTGACAGTGAGCTCAGCAATTTTCTGCACCAACGCGCTGCCCACTATCACACCATCACTGATGACGGCCATGGCATGGGCGCTGGCAGTATCTTTGATACCAAATCCAACCACAATCGGCAGATCAGTACGTTGACGCAGCGCACTGATACGCGCGCCAATTTCGCCGGTGTCTATGATAGCCGCCCCGGTCACACCTTTCAGCGATACGTAGTAGATATAACCCGAACTGTTCTCACAGATGGCATTCAGACGAGATTCTGTTGTGGTTGGTGCGACCAGAAAAATCATATCCAGGTTGCGTGGCCGGGTCAGCGCCAGTAAGGATTGCGCCTCGCTGACTGGCAGATCCACAATCAGGATGCCATCTGCACCCGCATCAGCCGCCTGAGTGACAAAACTGTTGTAGCCGATCGCTTCCAACGGGTTGAGATACCCCATCAACACCACCGGCGTGTGCTGGTTGGTTTTACGAAAGCTACTGACAATGCTGAACACCGCCTGCAGCCCGGTGCCTTGGCGCAGTGCACGCTCGGCCCCTAACTGGATAATCGCACCATCGGAGGATGGATCGCTGAATGGCATGCCCAACTCAATCACATCCGCGCCATCACTGACTAACTGATGCATCAGGGCAACGGTTGTATCAGCATCCGGGTCGCCTGCCACCAGATACGGGATCAACACTTTGCGATTGGCAGCCTTGACGGCATCAATACAGGCAGTTAAACGACTCATGTTCTTCCTATTTCCTTCGATAGTTCCTGACAATGTTGCAGATGCGTCACCCCGGTTACACGGTGATGCCATCAATTTTTGCAACAGTATGAATGTCCTTGTCGCCGCGGCCAGACAGGTTCACCACAATAAACTGATCCGGTCTCATGGTGGCAGCCAGCTTGCAGGCATAGGCCAAGCCATGCGCCGACTCCAATGCCGGAATAATACCTTCCAGTCGACACAGCATGCGGAAGGCATCCAATGCCTCGGTATCCGTCACCGACACATAGTTGGCACGGCCGATGTCTTTCAACCAGGCATGCTCTGGCCCCACGCCGGGATAATCCAGCCCTGCAGACACCGAATGGGTTTCCATGATCTGGCCATTGGCATCACTCATCACATAAGTACGGTTGCCGTGTAACACACCAGGTTTACCGGCAGATAACGGCGCCGCATGACGGCCGGTTTCAACCCCATCACCGCCCGCTTCCACACCATAGATGGCCACGTCAGTGTCGCGCAGAAAAGGATGGAACAGCCCGATCGCATTGGAACCACCGCCCACACACGCCACCAGCGCATCGGGCAGTCGGCCGTACTCCTGCAGTGACTGTGCACGTGCCTCGCGGCCAATAATGGCCTGGAAGTCGCGTACCAGCATGGGATACGGATGTGGACCGGCAACGGTGCCGATGATGTAGTAGGTGTTGTCGACGTTGGTGGCCCAGTCACGCAGCGCTTCATTCAACGCATCTTTTAAGGTGCGCGAACCTGACGTCACGGGAATCACATTGGCACCCATCAATTTCATACGGTACACGTTGGCAGACTGGCGCTGTACGTCTTCCGCCCCCATGTAGACGTGACACTCAAGGCCCAGACGCGCTGCCACCGTGGCACTGGCCACGCCATGCTGACCGGCACCGGTNNCCGGTCTCGGCAATGATGCGCGGTTTGCCCATATACTTGGCAAGCAGCGCCTGGCCAATGGTGTTATTGATCTTGTGTGCACCGGTGTGATTGAGGTCTTCGCGCTTGAGAACAATTTTGGCGCCGCCAAACTGTTTGCTGAGGCGCTCAGCGTAATACAGCGGCGACGGACGTCCTACGTAATGCTTCATGTCGTGATCGAAGGCTTGCCAGAATGATGGCTCTTTTGACAGTTTGCGATAGACCTGATCAAGTTCTTCCACGGCAGCCATCAGGGTTTCCCCAACAAACACACCACCATATTGACCAAAATGACCATGCACATCCGGACCGCTGAACTGGTCCTGCCCGGTGCTGGCGATTGTGTCGGGTACTGTTCCGGGTGCTGCGCCGGGTACTACTGTCTCAAGTGCGGACACGATTTACCTCGTCAAAAAATGCTGTTAAACGTTGTGGGTCTTTAAGACCCGGCTCACTCTCTACCCCGCTGCTGAGATCCAGCGCCCAGGGTCTGACCTGGTCAATAGCCAGTGCGGCATTACCCGCTTCCAATCCACCAGCCAGTATGATTGGCAATTCACTTTGCTGTACACATTGCGCCGCCAGTGACCAATCAAATTGTTTGCCGGTGCCTCCCGCCTGTAAAGGATCCCAGGCATCCAGCAGAATTCCGCTGGCCGTCGCGTACTGATCAATCAGTGCCAACACATCGTCGGCCACGCTCAACGACGGTGCCATGCGTAGGGCTTTAACATACGGCACACCAAACGATGCACAGAACGCCGGGGTTTCATCGCCGTGGAACTGCACACAGTCCAGATGTACGTCAGCTAGTACCGATTCGACGTGTTTTTGTGTGGGATTCACAAACAATCCCACTAATGACACAAAAGCCGGCACTACCGCACGGATCTGTTGCGCCTGTTCAATGCTGACAGCGCGTTTGCTGCCGGCATAAAACACCAGACCCAGTGCATCAGCACCCAGTTGCGCAGCCAGCCTGGCATCGGCAGGTCGGGTAACTCCGCAGATTTTTACACGTGTTCGTGATGGCACAACAAATCCTGCCTGCCCGGTGACAGCCAATAACAAGGGCGGGGATTTTAACAGACACGGCGATTTTAAACAGACTTAAAATTACCGGGAGACATTTTTCACGTCGCATTAAACGCGGCCGGTCCGGCATGGCAGTCAGCTCGGGGCAGGTCAGTCAATCTGACACTCAGCGACTTCACCGGATACATCGTGAGCCAGGTCAATGGTAGGTGTGTGGAAGGCTTCTGCTCGAATCCGTTATTGAGATACCTCCCAAGGGTCTATGATTTTGATTCCTGCTGCCTGGAACGGTGCAACATCGCGTGTGGCGACTGAGAATCCTCTGGCCTTCGCGATAGCGCCAATATAACCATCTGGTGTAGGGAAGCCTTTGCCTGCGGCTCTTGCTGCGACGGCCAACTCTGCGTAGTGCCGAGCTGCGTCCGTATCGAATGCGAGTACACGATTATCGAAAAGGTTCAAAAGCCCCTCCAAAGTTTGACTCAAAGCAGCCTTGCGGCGACCAGAGGGCAAAGCGCCTATGCCGAACATCAGTTCAGCGAGCGTGATGCTGGATAGGTAAAGTGTTTCGGCCGCTTGCGCATTCAGCCACTGTTGAACGGTGGGATTCGGGTCAGGCTTCATTGCCTCAGAGACTACATTAGTGTCTAAAACAATCATTCAAACCTCACGGGCTCAGCCGGCGTCTTGTCGCGCACCTGTTCCAGCGCAGCCAGGTCATCGACGGTCAAATTAGCGTGGCGACCCAGCGCGGCCAGCGCATCGCCCATGCGAAGGCGCTCTTGAGGCCGTACGGTGGATTCAAGAATGTCACGAATTTCGGCCTCCGTACTACGACCATGTATCGCCGCTCGAACCCGAATTGCACGATGCACTTCGTCAGGCAGGTTTCTTACTGTTACCGTTGCCATAATGTCGTTCCTCCACTTATGAAAGCAATGATGTCAGTCTACTGGGCGTGATGTCATTTTGCAATGATGGGTCACAATTACAGTTTAGTTTATGTGGATGAACCACCCTTCAGATCTTCCTATACTTCCCTCTCTCGAGGTCAGGGCAGCAGTTGGGTTGATGTTAACGAGAAATATGTGGTGATGTATTTTCGAAACATCGCCAGGCCCTGACCTTGGCCCCCTATCTTCATCAAGCACATCTGTGTATTGCACGTTCATACGCTGAGGTCGGATATCGTGATCAGGCGGAGAAATCATTGGTCGCCGCCATTGATAATGCAGGCCGGCTTCGGGACAGGAAGTATTACAAGGCTAAATTGGGTGCGCTTCAGGATTGAGGAGGTGTTCGACTTTATCTGGACATGTTCAATTTATAAACCCGTCTCCGCAAGAATCTCTTCCAGTGCCGGGCCTGCTCGAGATCAACTTCCACCCCAAAGCCAGTCTGCTAATACCAGCACAAGTGATAACAGGCCTCGGCATCTATGCCACTTGACCGAAACATGGTGCCAGCAGCGGCGTGCCAAATGTGGCATAACTCGCCGGATCAGTCGGTCGCAAGCCCTGAGTTGCATGCACGCCAGCAGATGTAACTCTGAAGATATCCAGCGCCCTCAGCGGCCCGGCCATGCTATTAGCAGGCACACCCAACAAGCCGGCCAACGTATGGCGCACAACAATCACTTACAGCCCTGCGCGACCCAGTTTTTGCATCAAACCATGCAGTTTTTTAAACTCCTCAGGTTTGAGATTTGCGCTCATCCCAATCACCGTCTGCCGAATCGGAGCAATACCCACAAAGCCCAGAATATTGCGTTTTAATGCTTTCAAACTATGCGCCCGAAAAAACCACTTGTAGAACAAAGATGGCATCCCCATGGTCACCACGATCCTGGCACTGCGCCCCTTTAAGCCTTTGACGCCCATCGGATTGCTTTTTGAGTAACTGAACGCAAAACCGGGCCGCAGTACCTGCTCCAGAAAAGCTCTGAGAACCGCAGGCATGCCGCCCAGCCAAAGCGGAAAATACACCACCAGATGCTCAGCCCACAGGATGTCCTCCTGCGCAGTTTTCAGGGTGGCTGGCACCTCGCCATGCTCCCAGTCGTGCTGCGAACGCAATAACGGGAAATCCAGCGCACTCACCGTTACGACACGAACCTCGTGACCTGCGGCTCTTGCCCCCTCGGAATACGCATCAGCCAACGCGTGATTCCCGTCGCATCACCCCGCAACAGGATCAATACAGAACAGCAATCCAGCGTGAGCAACGGCAAGGCTGGGCAGCGCCGGACCTATCAGGCCGCGCTTATCATGTGATGGGGTGCCCGATCCAGCGGGAGCACTGTTCGAATCCGGAGCGGCGCAGCTGCGACGTTGAGTTGCGCACCGCCGGGCGCCCCATCACATGATGCGGCCGGTCCGGTGCTGCCCAGCCTTGCCGTTGCGGCTGCCGTTGCGGTTGCGGTTGCGGCTGCGGCTGAAGCTGAGGCTATCAGAGAAAAACAGGTCCGTAAGGCAACACCGGCAACCCAAACCGCTCCGGATACTCCACCCCAACCAGATACAAACCATCCGGCCGCGCCGTCACACCAGCCAAGGTCCGATCACGCTCATGTAACACCTGCGCAAGCCACTCAGGCGACTGCCGCCCCATCGCCACCTGCAACAGACTACCCACAATATTACGAACCATATGCTGCAAAAAAGCATTCGCCTCAATGTCCAGCACGATAAACCGGCCCTGCTTGCGCACGTCAACAAACTTGACCTCACGCACCGGCGTGTTGGCCTGACAGCCAGCCGCCCGAAACGCGCTGAAATCATGCTCACCCACCAGACATTGCGCGGCACGATGCATCAACTCAACATCCAAGGCTTCAGGAATATGGGTCAACTGAGCGATCAGCACAGCAGGTTTCACCTTGCCGCAATAGATGACATAACGATAACGACGACTCAATGCCGAATGACGAGCATGGAAGTCATCCGGTACCACCCGCGCCCACTGCACGCGTACTTCAGCTGGCAAACGCGTGTTGGTACCCATAACCCAGGCACGTTCATTGCGAACTGCGGGGCAATCAAAATGCACAACCTGACCACTGCCGTGAACACCGGCATCGGTGCGACCCGCGCAGCTTAATGCGATCGGCGAATCAGCAACAAAGGCCAACGCCTCTTCCAGAATGCCTTGTACGGTAGGGAGCGCTGGCGAGAGTTGTCGTTGCCAGCCAGAAAAAGAAGCGCCGTTATATTCAATACCCAGCGCGTATCGGGTCATCACAGTCACAGCCGTCCCAGCAAATCCTTTGCTTCCACTCGCTGTACTTCCGTACCTTCTCTCAAGACTTCTTCCAGAATTTCACGTGCGCCGTCGGCATCACCCATATCGATATAGGCACGCGCCAGATCAAGTTTGGTCGCTGCCTCATCCGCGTCACTCATAAAGTTAAAGTCTTCTTCATCTTCATCATCAATATCGGCCTGATCTGAAAAATCATCTTCAGAAGGTAAAAAAGCCAGATCATCAAAGTCATCAGCAACACGTGACGAGGTTTTGTTTGGGGCTACAGGCTCCGATGCTACCGTTTCAGATGCTACCGTTTCAGCCTCAGCAACGACAGCGCTGATATCAAATTCATCAAATGCTGTTGCGGATTTTTCATTGCTATTGTTTATGTGGTCTGACTCAGCATCCGGCCAATCCAGATCAGCGCCGGTATCCTCCACGGAATACCCGGTGTCATCTTCGACAAGCTCGTTGGTGGCCTTTGATGATACTGCTGGTTTATTCCACTCAGTTCTATCAACCTCATGCGGCTCATCTGAGCCAGTATCATCCAACTCAAAGCGATCGTCATACACCACGTCAGCAGATGCTTCGTCTTCCGTCAGATCTGCAGGTTGCCAATCATCATCGGAGTCTGACTTGTCTTGAATGTCAGCGATGGTTTCAGTTTGCTCATCAACTTGTTGGTAAGCGTTGCTGGCCGCACTGGCCATCACCGCTGCAAACTCTGACTCCTGGTCGGTATTGTCGCTTGATTGCGCGGATTTTGCCTGATCTTTGCTGCGCTCTTCCGACTCGGCAGCAGCCTCAGCGACATGGGAGAACAACAGCTCGTCGGCTTCGTTACCCAAGGTCATGCCGTCGTCATTGCGCGCATTGATCTTGGCTTCGTTTTCCGCCGCTGCGCGATTGCGTCGAATCAACACCAAGACCAACAGTAAAATCAATGTCGCCACTACACCGAGCATCGCCCAGGTATTGCTGGTAATCATCTGGATAAAGCGCTGCACCGGCCCGGCGTCAGGTGCCATGGTGATGACTGTTTCTGGCGCTTCAGCCTGTGCGCCTTCTTCGGCAGCGCGTTGCTCTGCCAAGGTCTGTTGCATTCTGGCCAGTTCAAGATCTCTTAAACGAATGAGTTCCTGCGCAGAGGCAATCTGTTGCTGCAACATCGACAAACGGGCATTAAGCTCGTTGTTTTCAGAATCCAGTCGTGCGAGATCTTCCTCTCGCACTGCAATACGATCTTCCAGATCAGAAATCTGCTGAGCATTCTGCGAGGTTTGATTGCCCGCCGCAGCGGCATTGGGTTGTTGTTCCGCGGCCTGTTCATCAACAGTGACAACGCGCAGTTCACCCTGAGCACTGGCACCGGCAGGCGCTTGTGATGGCGCGGCAGCAATCGGCTGTGCCGGCACATTGGCTGCACCGCTGGCCAGCAGTCTGTTCTGGCGGGTTACCTCGACCACGGCTTCGGCCGCCGTGATGCGTCGGATTTCACTGAGTTCGGGCACTTGCAGTATTTCGCCGCGCCGTACCCGGTTGATATTACCGCCAATAAATGCGTTGGGGTTCATGCTCTGCAACGCCAACATCGTCTGTTGTACCGATACTGACGCATCTGGCCGCACTCTTAAAGCCAGCTCCCAAAGAGTGTCGCCGGCATTGACGGTAATTGTGCTGGCATTGGAAATGGTGGTGGCACTGGCGGTTGTTGTTGTAGCTGTTGTTGCAGCTGTTGCAGTTGCCGAAGGCGTGCTGGTCTGTGACGACACACTGGCAGACTGCGTGGGCGCAGCCGTTGTTTCAGGCGCCGTCACAACAGCGGGGCTTTCAGCAGTTTGTGGTTCGTCAGGCGCCTGCAGAACGTTCATAGATCTGACGGGCGCTACAGAACTTTGTGTACCCGTTTGCGAGCTGAATGCCGGCGATTCAAGACGTATCGTGTATTCAGTCAACATACGACCCGCGGGCCAACGGGTATCCAAAACCAGACTGACAAAGGGTTCGTTGATGCTTAACGGGCTGCTCAATCGCAACACCGGAGACGTGCCGGACAAATCCACAGATATCTGCAAACTATCCAGAGCACCCAAGCGTTCGAGCGAGAAACGATCAAAATCGGACTGGGACGCAACGCTGACGCGGATGTCGTTGGCCGACAGGCCTTCGACATCCGCCAATTGCACGGTGGCGACCAGCGGTTGTCCGCTGGCTGACTGCAAGGTGATATTGCCCAGTTCAACAGCCTCGGCCTGCGCCATGGTGAGCAGCGCCATCGTCAATGAAGACAGCGCAGCAATACCGGGCAGCAAGCGTTTGGCCATTTTTATTTCCTTTTATCGGACAAGGTGCTTCCGCTAGACAAGGTGTGTCCGCGAGTATTAATTAAAGGTGGTCTTTTATCAACACTTCAGCGATCTGTATAGAATTGGTCGCCGCGCCTTTACGCACATTGTCACCCACTATCCACATATCAATACCGTTGGGATGACTGATGTCTTTGCGTATACGGCCCACTGCAACCGCATCTTTACCAGCAGAATCGGTTACCGGTGTTGGATAACCACCCGCCACGCGCTCATCCATCAGCACCACACCGGGGGCGTTGCTCAACAATTCGCGGATTTCCTCAACACTGATCGGTGTTTTGGTTTCAAAATGCACCGCTTCCGAATGACCATAAAACACCGGCACACGCACACAAGTGGCATTCACCTCGATGCTTTCATCCATGATTTTTTTGGTTTCCCAGGACATTTTCATCTCTTCCTTGGTGTAACCATTTTCCATGAACACATCAATCTGAGGCAGCACATTAAACGCGATTTGCTTGGGATATACCTTGGTCTCGACATCACGACCATTCAGTAATGCTGCAGTCTGCGCGGCCAGTTCTTCAATAGCTTCTTTACCGGTGCCAGAAACGGCCTGATACGTCGCCACGTTAATGCGTGTAATGCCCACTTTATCGTGAATAGGCTTTAGTGCCACCAACATCTGAATCGTGGAGCAGTTCGGATTGGCGATAATGTTGCGGTTCTTGTATTGCGCAATCGCCTCTGGGTTCACTTCAGGTACGACCAGCGGAATGTCCGCGTCGTAACGGAAATGTGAGGTATTGTCGATCACGATACAACCGGCCGCGCCCGCCTTGGGTGCATAGATTTCTGAAATGCTGCCGCCAGCGGAGAACAAACCAATTTCCGCTCTGGAGAAATCGAAATCGGCCAGATTCAATACAGTGATCGACTTACCACGAAACGTGATTTTGCTACCGGCTGAGCGCTCACTGGCCAGCGGGAACAGTTCGTTGACCGGAAAATCACGCTCTTCCAGAATGCTGATCAGGGCTTCGCCCACGGCGCCAGTGGCGCCTACTATCGCGACGTTGTACTTTTTCATAACACTTAAACTCCCGTATTAAATTCCCCGGTCAGGCTTGCCTCAGGCAGCCGTGAAGTACCAGGGTGATTTTTCCCGCCACTGGCTTTCAAACGCTTTGATGGCGTCTGCGTCTTCCAGGGTCAGGCCGATGTCATCAAGACCGTTCAGCAGGCAATGCTTGCGAAACGCGTCCACTTCAAAATGAATGACGGAGCCATCGGGTCGGGTGATGGATTGCGCTGGCAAGTCCACGATGAGCGTGTAACCTTCAGCGGCATTTACCTCTTTGAACAGCGCATCAACAACTTCTTTATCTAAAACAATAGGAAGGATGCCGTTCTTAAAGCAATTATTAAAAAAGATATCCGCAAAGCTGGGGGCGATCACCACACGGAATCCATAGTCATCAAGCGCCCACGGCGCGTGTTCGCGGCTGGAGCCACAACCAAAGTTCTCACGCGCCAGCAGCACGCTGGCACCTGTGTAACGGGGCTGGTTCAGCACAAAATCCTTATTCAGCGGGCGCTGGCTGTTGTCAGAATCCGGCTCGCCTTTGTCAAGGTAGCGGTGCTCATCAAACAGGTTGATACCAAAACCACTGCGCTTGATCGACTTCAGAAACTGCTTGGGGATAATGAAGTCGGTATCCACGTTTGCGCGATCCAGTGGCATGGCCAGGCCGGTATGTACGGTAAATGCTTTCATATCGTGTCACTCAATTCTGTAAGTCTGATGCTTGCTCAGACGACTGTGTTTAAACTCACTGTTTTAAATCACTTTTTAACTCAATCAGGCGCGCGCAGGTTCCAGCAGAATGTCACGCACATCCACAAAATGACCGTGGATGGCTGCTGCCGCTGCCATAGCCGGGCTCACCAAGTGAGTACGACCACCAAAACCCTGACGACCTTCAAAGTTGCGGTTGGACGTTGACGCGCAATGTTTGCCCGCTGGCAACTGGTCGGCATTCATTGCCAGACACATTGAGCAACCGGGCTCACGCCACTCCAGACCTGCATCGGTGAAGATCTTGTCCAGCCCTTCCGCTTCCGCCTGCTGTTTCACCAGACCAGAGCCGGGCACAACCATGGCCAGCTCAATCGTGCTGGCGACTTTGCGGCCTTTTACAACAGCGGCAGCAGCACGCAGGTCTTCAATGCGTGAGTTGGTGCAGGATCCGATAAACACCACATCCAGCTGAATGTCTTTGATGGCAGTGCCGGGTTTCAGGCCCATGTATTTGAGTGCCTGACGGATATTATCCGCGCGGCTCGGGTCTTTTTCCTGATCAGGATCGGGTACCACACCTGTCACTGGTGCCACCATCTCGGGTGAAGTACCCCAGGTGACCTGAGGGATAATATCGGCTGCGTCCAACACAACCACACGATCAAAATGCGCGTCAGCATCACTGACCAGCGTTTTCCAGAACTCGGCAGCGCGGGTGAACAACTCACCCTGAGGCGCCATTGGCCGACCCTTGATGTAATCGATAGTGGTCTGATCAACAGCAATCAGGCCGGCGCGCGCGCCCGCTTCAATCGCCATATTGCAGATGGTCATGCGACCTTCCATGCTCAGTGATCGCACCGCTTCACCACCGAACTCGATGGTATAACCGGTACCGCCCGCTGTGCCGATTTCGCCGATGATGGCCAGCACGATGTCCTTGGCAGTGACACCGGGATTAAGTTTGCCATCCACGCGGATCAGCATGTTCCTCATTTTTTTCTGTATCAGGCACTGCGTTGCCATCACATGTTCAACTTCCGAGGTACCAATGCCGTGCGCCAACGCACCCAAAGCACCGTGCGTTGACGTATGCGAGTCGCCACAGACGATAGTCATGCCAGGCAACGTAGCGCCCTGCTCCGGACCCACGACGTGCACAATGCCTTGCCGGATATCATCCATGTCGAGCTCAGTAATGCCAAATTCGCGGCAATTGTCTGCCAGCGTGCGCACCTGAATACGTGATACCGGATCAACAATACCGTCCAGACCCCGGCTGCGTTCAGCCTTGGTTGTAGGAATATTATGATCTGGCGTTGCTAGGTTAGCATCAGCGCGCCACGGCTTGCGGCTGGTCAAGCGCAGCCCTTCAAACGCCTGTGGCGAAGTCACTTCGTGGATCAACTGTCGATCAATGTAGATCAGCGCCGTACCGTCATCTCGCTGTTTGACCAGATGTGATTCCCAGAGTTTGTCGTATAAGGTTTTACCAGACATGAATGCATCCCACTAATTATTTAACTTTAAGTGAATTCTATATCTTTTTGTATTATCTGATTTTTATCTATATTTTAGGCGTCATACTACGCACATCATAATTCTGTGCACGATGACGCAGCAAATGGTCCATCACTACAATCGCCAGCATGGCTTCGGCGATTGGAACCGCACGAATACCCACACAAGGGTCATGGCGGCCGGTGGTGATCACTTCCACCTCATTGCCATGAACATCGATAGAACGGCCAGGGATACGCAAACTTGACGTCGGCTTCAGCGCAATATGCGCCACAATATCCTGACCGCTGGAAATGCCACCCAGTACGCCGCCAGAATTATTGGAAAGGAAACCTTGTGGCGTCATTTCGTCCCGGTGCTCGGTACCCTTTTGAGTCACACACTCAAACCCCGCACCAATCTCTACACCTTTTACTGCATTAATGCTCATCAAAGCATGCGCGATATCAGCGTCCAAGCGATCAAACACCGGCTCACCCAGCCCGACTGGCATACCAGATGCGACCACAGTAATTTTTGCACCGATGGAATTGCCCTCTTTATTCAGGGCAGCCATATAGCTTTCCATCTCCGGCACCTTATTGGCGTCAGGGCAGAAAAACGCGTTTTGTTCTACCTGATCCCAATCCAGCGTTTCGGCTTTAATCGGGCCGAGCTGACTCAGATAAGCGCGTACCAGCACACCACAATGTTGCGCCAGATATTTTTTTGCAATCGCACCTGCGGCCACACGCATTGCGGTTTCGCGCGCGGACGAGCGTCCACCGCCACGATAATCACGAATACCGTACTTTTGCTGATAGGTGTAGTCCGCATGTGCTGGCCGGAACAACTCTTTGATGTTGCTGTAATCTTTAGACTTCTGATCTGTGTTTTCGATTAACAGACCGATGGGCGTCCCTGTTGTGACACCTTCAAAAACACCCGACAGAATTTTAACCGCATCATCTTCACGGCGCTGCGTGGTAAAACGCGACTGACCGGGTTTGCGCCGATTCAGATCGTGTTGCAGGTCAGCCTCAGTCAGCGCGAGGCCAGGTGGGCAGCCGTCGATAATTGCGCCCAACGCCAAGCCGTGGCTTTCGCCAAAACTGGTGACTGTAAACACGCTGCCAATACTGTTACCGGGCATCTGTCAGAATTCCGCCTGTCTGGAAAAGGCGAACATTGTACACGAATTCACAATTCCGCACGAATCAGCGCTGCTCGCGTGATCGCAAACACCCCTTCACCACCACTCTCAAAGTCCAGCCAGAGTACCGGCAAATCTGGATAACGCTGTGCGAGCAATTCCCAGCTATAACCGAGCTCCAGAATCAACATGCCTTCTTCGCTCAGAAACGCCGGCGCCTCGCGCAGAATCTGTAGCGGTATCGCCAATCCATCATCGTCTGATACCAATCCTAATTCCGGTTCATGACGGTACTCTGCAGGCAGTTCAGCCACCTCTTCCGCCGAAACATAAGGTGGATTGCTGACAATCAGATCGTAGCTGCCCTGCAAACCACTGAACAGATCGGATTGAACAGCCCGCACCCTGCCCTCTACGCCATGCTGTTCAATGTTACGCTGCGCAACAATCAATGCATCTGCGGAGATATCCGCCAGATCAACCTGCGCGGACGGGAACACCAAGGCCGTGGCGATACCGATACAGCCACTGCCTGTGCAAAGATCAAGTACCCGTTTTGGTGGTGTTGATAACAAGGGTTCGAACTGACTGAGAATCAATTCCGCTATTGGTGAACGCGGCACCAGTACACGCTCATCCACATAAAACGGCAGACCGGCAAACCATGCCTGATGAACAAGGTACGCGATGGGCACGCGCTCTTGAATGCGTTGTTCTGCCAGTGTTTGAATGGTTGTCAGCTCAGACACGCCGATCTCACGTGTCACTAGCCCATCAGTGGCGCTGCTATCTTGTAAGTCTTGTTCAAACGCAACACCCAGCACGGTAAACACCAGATAGACTGCTTCGTCCCAGGGGTTGTCAGTGCCGTGACCATAAAACAGGTCGGCCTGCTCGAATCGTGTCGCCAACTGTTCCACACATTGCAATACATTCATGCTTTTACCATCGTTTTATGCTGCCAGCGCGGCAAAAATTACTTTACGACCGTACAGTGATATCGTACGGTATCGGCCTTTTATCCGGATTCTCTGCCTGCCATGACCAAACCTGTAAACGAATCGTCCCTGAACACGATGAAACACGCTTATCGTGACATTATCGCCGCCATTGGCGAAGATCTTTCCCGTCCGGGACTGGTGGATACGCCGCTGCGTGCCGCCAAAGCCATGCAATTTTTGACGCGCGGTTACGAACAGGACGTTGACAAGGTGATCAACAACGCATTATTTCCCTCTTCTTCCGAGGAAATGGTCATCGTTAAAAACATCGAATTGTATTCGATGTGCGAGCATCACATGTTGCCATTTATCGGAAAGTGTCACGTGGCCTATCTGCCCAAAGGTAAGGTACTGGGGCTGTCCAAAATCGCACGTATTGTAGATATGTATGCCCGGCGCTTGCAGATTCAGGAGAACCTGACCAAGGAAATTGCCGAAGTCATCATCCAGAAGACAGATGCGGCGGGCGCAGCTGTCATTATCGAAGCGCAGCATATGTGCATGATGATGCGCGGTGTGGAAAAGCAGAACTCAGTGATGACTACATCATGCATGCTGGGAGCGTTTCGCAACAGCCAGAATACACGCAATGAGTTCCTGTCGCTGATCCGCAGATAACAACTCCCCTTGATCAGGGCCGCACCAGAACCTCGATGCGCTGGCGGCATGGCCCGGGTCGACAGAACGGGGCGAGCGGACCTACACCATGCGCCTCCAATCTGTCTGCATCAATGCCCGCTGCAATCAAGCGCTCTTGAATCAGGGTTGCACGCGCCAGCGATCGGGCAATCTGCTCATCCAATGAAGATTCGGCCTGCAGGTGCCCAACGATATAAACCCGGGTCTGCGCGGAGGCAGTCAAGGCTTCAATCAGCAGACTCAGACCCTGATCCTCGGTCAACTCATCCTGCTCGTCAAAGACCAGCGCGGGTACAGTGACCATGCCATCCTGACTCAGGCGCTGCAACAGTGTGCGGGCGTCCGGCACCGACGCAGCGCGACGTTCAGCGGCGACCTGCTCCGATAATTCAAGAAAATCCAGATGAGCATACAAACGCCTATTTGCGCGCGTCACCACATACAGTGCCACGTAACCGCTGACTTCACGACCAGCCTGCTCACCCAGATAACTGGCAGCCATGTAGTACTGCCCGGTCTCCGGACCGTAGAGAATTCGGTTACCGAATACATCATTGGCCCAAAAATTACTGCTGCCGCAACCACGCCCCTGGCAATTGAATAACTCCTGCTGTCCGTCACTTAACAGTTGAGCGCGAAAATATTCAAACACTTCAGGCGCATTAAAACCATCGGGAATTTCGTAGGTAATGCGGCGCAAGTCGCCCTGAAAACGCTCGGATTGGCTGGGAGCCACACGACCTGCGGCTCGCTGCATTCTACCGAGCGCAAGGTTATAAACGGTGTTGTCTTCGCGGCGATAGTCAACTATCTGAGATCCCGGAAAGCGCTCATAGGCATAGTCTGATGAACCTGGCACGTCAGCATGGGCGTACCAACTTGCAAACAACAAAACACCACCGCACAGCACTTTGTGAGTCACGCTCAGGATACGCTGAGCGACCCAGTGTTGGCGCTTAACTAAAAGATACATCTTGGCCCTATAAAAATCAGACATCAGTTTCCTGTTCTTCAGTTGCGGCTGGTTTCTTACGTCGTGTAGTACGTTTTTTAGCCACTGTTGGACTGTCAGAATGTGGTTCAGCATTAATATCAACATCAGCAGAATCCACTGGGCTTTGTGCAACAGGTGCTTCCGTTTCAGGCATTTCTTTTTCTGATGTTTCCGTTTCAGGACCAGCTTTTTCAGGACCGTCTACCACCGGAAAAGGCATAAAAGGAAAGGGTTTCTGCTCGGTGTTGTATGTCAAAAATTCAAGTATCTCAGCCACATAGGCCGACAAGCTTGCACCCAAACGGCGCAAATTGGGATTATCGCTACCGGTAAAAAGACTGAAGGCAATCTGCCCAAGCATCAACACAATCAGGATCATACCGCTGACATACAAAGCGATTACAAAACCGGCCATAAACAAAATCCGCAACCATGCGGATGGTTTTTTGAGATGTTCAACAAATTCTTCGGACATGTGATCAGACCCCCTTATCCAGTTGTTTGGCCCGGTGGGCTTCATATTCTACGTCCAACGCTCCTTCGCCCAGCATCAACGCGGCAATCACCTGATTGACGGGCTTTCCCTCATACACAATCTGATACAAACCAGAAGCCAATGGCATGTATACACCCAACTCGTCGGCCTTTTCTTTGACCAATTTCAGCGTATTTACACCCTCTGCAACTTGTCCTATTCCAGCGATAGCTTCCTGAACCGGCTTACCTTCACCCAATGCCAAGCCTACACGAAAATTACGACTCAGCGAAGACGAGCAGGTCACGATCAGGTCACCTACCCCGGCCAGCCCCAGAAAGGTCATGGGATCTGCACCAAGTTCGCGTCCGAACCTTGCCATTTCTGTCAGACTGCGCGTTATCAACATGCTGTTGGTGTTTTGCCCCATGCCCATCGCGGAAGCCAGTCCGGCGATAATGGCATAGATGTTTTTCAAGGAACCACCCAGTTCAACACCAAACATGTCATCGTTGGTATAGACCCGAAAATAGTCCGACTTCAATACTTCCCGCACCCGCTCGCGCACAGGCTCCTGCACACTGGCAATCACCGTGCCCGTCAGGCTGCGTCTGGCAATCTCGCCAGCCAGATTGGGACCGCTTAACACGCCGATTGGCGCGTCCGGCGCTTCCTGACGCATGACCTGACTCATCAGCAGGAAGCTGCCCGCTTCAATGCCCTTGGTAGTACTGACTAGGATGGTATCGCTGTTCAACGCCGGCAGCATGGTGCGCACCACTGTGCGGAAATACGCGCTGGGTACCGCCACAAACACCAGGCGGCTGCCACTTACGGCAAGTTCAATGTTATCGGTCGCAAAAACGCCTTCATGCAAGGGATAACCCGGCAAGTACTGCGGGTTTTCGCGAGTTGCATTCACCTGATCCACCAAGGCCTTGTTTCGCATCCAGAAGTTAACCCGATAACCATTCTGGGCAACAATGTTGGCGATAATGGTGCCGAAACTTCCACCACCTAAAACACTGACCGTCTGTGCCGGCATTAAAACTCTCCTGCAATGTGATACAAAACCATTTCCTTATTTTTTCTGGAGATCAGTCTGGCAGCAATGAAGGATCGCCTTGCATCAACATCATGCGATTTGACTGAAAAAACAATAAAGCGTCATACATGCCAGCCGCCACAGCCTTGGGCGTGATGGAGGCACCCACAAACTGATCAATGCCATCATCGGCAGCAATACCCTGCCAACTCGGGCGCCTGAGATCCCGCGAACCCATGCCGGAGAAATCGCGCATCCAGCGTGATTCCAGAAACGTCAAAGCGCCTGTCAACTCAGGGTGCAAAGGTTCTGCAACCACGCGAGCAGCAACAATCTCACCCCGCATATCAAAGGCCACCAGCAGATCGAGTATGCCGTTAAACCCATCATCAACGGTAAAAGGCAAGGCAATCAACACCACTTCATCGTCTTGTTTGCCGATGTATGCCAAACGATCGCGACGCAAACCTAGCCATTCGGGACTGACCAAGTTCTGGGTACCAGTTTCCGCGCGAATCAACAATGCATCGGCAACCGGATCATTGTCTATCAAATCATCACCCAGCATGGCGATCAGATTTTTGCGGTCATACTCATGCCTGGCCGCCTGCAAAGACGCTGCAAAGTACTGTATTGGCCAGATACTGACCATCAGTAGAATGACAATCGCAGTTATCAGTCTAGACGGAAACACAGAAAAACCCTCAAAACACCCGATTCAAGCCATCGAGTGCCGCGATGCGATAGGCCTCGGCCATGGTGGGGTAATTGAAGGTGGTGTCGAGAAAGTACTTCATAGAGTTGGCGCTGCCTTCTTGCTGCATGATCGCTTGCCCAATGTGCACAATCTCTGAGGCCTGATCGCCAAAGCAGTGAATGCCCAGAATCTCCAGGGTTTTAAAATGGAAAATCAGTTTAAGCATACCGACCTGCTCGCCGGTAATCTGTCCGCGCGCGGTATTGTGAAAAAACGCCTTGCCCACTTCGTAAGGAATTTGCGCTTTAGTCAACTCTTGCTCAGTTTTCCCCAAGGTGCTGATTTCAGGGATGGTGTAAATGCCGCTGGCAACCCGATCAATGGCAACAAATGCCTCAGGATCCACGATGGCATTACAAGCCGCACGGCCTTGATCGTAAGATGCGCTGGCCAATGAGGGCCAACCAATCACATCGCCTGCGGCATAGATGTTGGGCACCGCCGTTTGATAACGCTCATTGACTTCGATGTGTCCGCGGGCGTTTAACACAATACCCAACTCTTCCAGACCCATATTGTCTGAATTGCCAGTACGACCATTCGCCCACAAGATGATGTCGCTCTTGATGCGTTTGCCTGAACGTAAGTTGGTCACCACGTAATTATCGTGGTATTCGATGCTTTCGTATTCCTCATTGTGACGACTGCGCACACCGATATCACGCAGGTGGTAACTCAGGGCATCAGAAATTTCCCAGTCCAGGAATGACAACAAGCTATTGGCAGGATTAATCAGCTCAACCTTGCAGCCCAAGCCGCCAAATATTGACGCATACTCACAACCAATCACACCAGCGCCTATCACCGTCACCTTTTTAGGAGAATGATCTAGGGTCAGTATTTTGTCGCTGTCAAACAGGCGTGGATGATCAAAATCAACATTCGCGGGACGGTAAGGACGCGAGCCTGTGGCGATGACAAAACTGTCTGCTTTTAATAAGGGACCCTTATTGGCGATTCTTATGCTGTGCGCATCATTGAACACCGCATGCCCCTGAATGATATTCACATCATTTTTTTCAAAATACGTGCTGCGCAGGTAAACCTGCTCATCAGTGACTCTATCTGCATGTCGAATAATTTCAGGAAAACTGGGTTTGTGCAGCGTCGCGAACTCGCGCAACAAGGGGTTGCTGCGAAACTGCATGACCTGCTTGACGTAATGCCTCAGCGCTTTGGAGGGAATGGTACCCAAGTGTGTGCAATTGCCGCCCACCTTGTCACGATCCGATATCAACGCGACTTTTTTGCCATGTTTGGCTGCGTTGATGGCGGCAGATTCGCCTGCAGGGCCACTGCCTACCACAATAATATCGTACGTGTTTCGTGCCATTGCTGTTGATCTCCGTTTATTTGCTGCTTTTGTCACAACGTGCTGGATTGCCACCACATAGTTCACACGTGCCATCAATACCCACATTGTTCAGGCCGCCGCACGAGCCTTTAATGGGCGCTCGACCAAACATCACACCAACTGCCATGCCCGCGACCACGAGCAACAGAATGACAAAACTTGCAATCATGGTACTCATATCATTACTCCAGATACGCTTCAAAAGCCGGGGTAAAACGTTCAATAAATCCATCCTGATCAGGATGTTTGCTAATAAAGTACACCGCCAGTCCCTGCGCTTGCGCCAGATCATAGGATCTCTGCTCGCCCATCACCATAAATGCGGTGGCCAAGGCATCCGCCTCCATGGCAGTTGGCGCAATAACTGTCACCGCTGCCAGCGAGTGACTGATTGGCCGTCCATTAAACGGATCAATCTCGTGTGAGTATCGCACACCATCCTGTTCAAAATAATTACGATAATCACCGGAGCCAGCAACAGACAGAGTCTTTCCCTGACTATAAAAAATCTGATAAACCTCAGGCTCAGCAGAATCAAGCGGTTTTTCGATCGCAGGCACCCAGCCACTGCCATCGGGTTTCAGACCTTTAATGCGCAGTTCCCCACCCACTTCGATGAAATAACTGTTCATTTCCAGCGAGTCAAAATAATCCGCCAGCACATCGACAGCATACCCTTTGGCTATGCCGCTGAGATCCACATAAATCTGAGCGTTTTTTCGCACCTGAGGTGGCGACAGACTGACTTCAAGGTGGCGCGCCCCTGTCTGCAGCAAGAGTTCAGCAATTTCTTCATCGCTTGGGATACGTGCCTGATCAACACGCTGACCCACCAAGGGTCCGAATCCCCAGCGATTGACCAGGGGGCCAACTGTGACGTCAAAATATCCATCAGTGAGCTGATGAAAGTACAAAGCCTTGTCCAGCACGTGCGCCAATTCCGGCGAAACACTCACCCAGTCGCCGGGCGCACTGCGGTTAAAGCGGGAGAGCTCTGATTCCGGAGCGTAGGTGGACATCAGCTCGCGATCGAGCCGATACAGTCGCTGTTCAATACCTTCAGCCAATGCGTTATCTGACAAGGTTTGTGGGAATCCGGCGACCAGAATCCGGTACTGTGTGCCCATGGTGGCACCATCGAGCTGATAAATCTGCGCGGCTGGTTCGGGTCTGACCATCACCCATAAAAAATAAAGCGCCAGAAAGATCAGCGTATAGCGCAAACGTTTGATCCACTGCAGAGCGAATGCGCCTGTCGCCATGTTACTCAACTCTTGTTACTCCACGGTTTGCATGCAAGCCAAACTAGCAATTCTCCAAAAACAAACAGGGGAGCGGCACTCTATGTCAGTTGCCTCACTCCCCCGTTCATTTTGCCATCATTTTATACCTGATCAGAATCAGGAGAATTCGTCCAGCGCGATGTTTTCGTCTTCCACACCCAGACTCTTCAGCATCTTGATGCACGAGGCATTCATGATGGGTGGTCCGCACATGTAGTATTCACAGTCTTCCGGCGCTGGGTGATCCTTCAAATGGTGTTCAAGCACAACGTTATGGATAAACCCGGTGTAACCCGTCCAATTGTCTTCAGGTTGCGGCTCAGACAGCGCCACATGCCATACAAAGTTGTCGTGCTCAGCGGCCAGACGATCAAAGTCCTCCACATAAAACATTTCTTTTTTGCTACGTGCACCGTACCAGAACGTTATTTTACGTTTGCTGTTCAAGCGGCAAAGCTGATCAAAAATGTGTGAGCGCATGGGCGCCATACCGGCACCACCACCAATAAAGACCATCTCGTTGTCCGTGTCTTTGGCGAAGAACTCACCAAACGGACCAAACACTTTAATCTTGTCGCCCGGCTTCATGTTAAACACATAAGAAGACATGATGCCCGGTGGATGATTGCTGCGCGGCGGAGGCGTTGCAATACGGATATTAAATTTGATCAAACCCTTTTCATCGGGGTAGTTAGCCATTGAATAGGCGCGGATTGTCGTTTTGTCACACTTGGATTTGTGATTAAACAGGCCAAACTTCTCCCAGTCACCGCGGAAGCGCTCCTCAATGTCGAAGTTTTTGTATTCAACTTCGTGCGCGGGTACTTCCAGCTGCACATAGCCGCCCGCGCGAAAATCGACACTTTCGCCTTCGGGGATCTTGAGCACGAGTTCTTTGATAAAGGTCGCCACGTTGTGGTTAGAGATAACCTCACATTCCCACTGCTTGACGCCAAAAAACTCCGGTTCTACTTCGATCTTCATGTCCTGTTTGACGGCAACCTGGCAGGACAGACGCCAATGCTCTTTAGCTTCACCCATAGTGAAATGGCCGACTTCCGTTGGCAACATTGAACCACCGCCATCGAGTACTTTGCACTTGCACTGGGCACAGGTACCGCCGCCGCCACAGGCAGATGACAGGAAGATGCCCGCGTCAGCCAAAGTGGTCAGCAGCTTTCCACCCGCAGGCACCGTGATTGCCTTGCTTGGATCGCCATTAATTTCAATTTTGACATCACCGGAGCTGACCAGTCGTGCACGCGCAGCAATAATCATGACGACCAACAGCATCACGATAACGGTGAACATCACCACACCGGCTACAATCGTTGAGATATCCATTGTTACTGAAACCTACTCACGTTAACGTTAATTGGATTAAATTACAGAGTCAGTCCGCTGAATGACATAAAACCCAGCGACATCAGGCCAGTGGTGATGAACGTGATACCCAGCCCACGCAAACCCTGCGGGACATCGCTGTACTTGAGCTTTTCACGGATACCTGCCATCAACACGATCGCCAGCGCCCAGCCCACGCCTGCACCGACACCGTAGACCACGCTCTCCGGAAAGGTGTAACTACGTTCAACCATAAACAGTGATGCACCCATAATGGCGCAATTCACCGTAATCAGCGGCAGGAAAATACCCAGCGCGTTATAAAGCGCCGGCACAAACTTATCCAAAAACATTTCAAGTATCTGCACAATGCCTGCAATCACACCGATGTAACACAGGAAACCCAGAAAACTCAGATCCATATCTGACAATCCAGCCCATGCCAAGGCACCGTCTTTTAACAGGTAGTTAAAAATCAGGTTATTGACCGGTACGGTGATCGCTTGCACCACAACAACGGCGACGCCCAATCCGATGGCCGTGTCTACCTTTTTTGATACTGCCAGAAAAGTACACATACCCAAAAACAACATCAGCGCCATGTTTTCAACAAATACTGCGCTTACAAACAGGCTTAAGTAGTGTTCCATTCTCAGTGGGCTCCTTTCTCAGCAGTATGAGCAGACATCGGGAACTCATTCTTTTCGATTTGCTCTACGTTACGCTCACGCAGAATCCAGATGAAGAAACCAATAATAAAAAATGCACTTGGCGCCAGCAGCATCAAACCGTTTGGCTGATACCAGCCACCATTGGCAACCGTTGGCAATACAGTAAAGCCCAGCAATGTACCGGCCCCAAACAGTTCCCGCAGCGTGCCTACAATAATCAACACCAGACTGTAGCCCAGACCGTTACCGATACCATCCAGGAAACTGGGTATGGGTGGGTTCTTCATTGCGAAGGCTTCAGCCCTGCCCATCACAATACAATTGGTGATGATCAGACCCACAAACACACTCAGCTGTTTGCTGATTTCGTAGGCATAGGCTTTTAGTATCTGGTCTACCAGAATTACCAAGGAGGCGATCACCGTCATCTGTATGATGATTCGGATACTGCCCGGCATATTATTACGCAGCATAGAGATAAACAGATTGGAGAATGCCACAACGGTTGTCAGTGCGACACACATCACCAGCGTCACCTGCAAACTGGTGGTTACCGCTAAGGCCGAACAAACACCCAGAATTTGCAGCGCAATCGGGTTTTCCTTAAAGATCGGCTTGATCAGAATTGTTTTGCTCATCTCAGACATCAGATAACTCCTCTCAGCCTTTCACTTCGTTGTTGAGGAAACGACCAAACCCGCGCTCACCCAGCCAGAATGCAATCATGTTTTCAACGCCGCGACTGGTCAGCGTTGCGCCAGACAAGGCATCGACCTGCGACGCGCCAGGACCACCACCTTTAACGACTTCAAACGCGACGTCGCTGTCAGCACCGTAAATCTGTTTACCCGGCCACTGCGCCTGCCAGCGTGGATTGCTGATTTCGCCACCCAATCCAGGCGTCTCCTTGTGATCATAGAAACCGATGCCCTGTACGGTATTGCCATCGCCTTCCAGTGCGAGGTATCCATACATGATGCCCCACAGACCATATCCGCTGACCGGCAATACCACGCTTTCAAAACTGCCATCAGCATTGTCGATGGTGTACACGGTGGCATACTTCACACGACGACGAATTCTTGCCTGGTCATCCTCTCCGGTCAACGCATCTGAGAGAGCGGGATCATTACGCGCTGCGGTTTCATTGTAGGTTAATGGATCGAGACCGAGACGTTGTGCGTCTTCGTCACTCAGAAACGTGCCATTATCCAGATCCACAATTCGTGCGTTAAACCGCGTAAACATGCTTGCAACATCTGCATTGCTGTTCACGGCAGGATCGAACATACCAGCGGCTATCAAAATATTTTTATTGCGATCCAGTATCTGGTTTGCAGTCTGCATCGGCTTGAGTATCACCGCAGCACCGGAAATCACCACCGAACAAATTGCACACAATATCAGTGCAATTTTCAGTGTATTGGCAACGGAGTTGACGTTAGACGACATGGCGGGCGATCCTCCGTTTGATATTGGCTTTCACGACAAAGTAGTCAATCAGCGGTGCAAACAGATTGCCGAACAAAATCGCCAGCATCATGCCTTCCGGGTATGCCGGGTTCAGCACACGAATCATCACCACCATAAAACCGATCAAAAGTCCAAATATCCACTTTCCGGTATTGGTCATGGACGCTGACACCGGGTCAGTTGCCATAAAAACCATACCAAATGCGAATCCGCCCAGTACCAGATGCCAGTACCAGGGGGTAGCGAAGCCCGGATTGGTGTCCGATCCGACCATGTTCAGCAGCGTAGAGAACAGAACCATACCCAGGAACACGCCCAGCATGATGCGCCAGGAGGCAATGCGTGTGGCCAGCAATATCACCGCACCAATCAGTATCGCCAGTGTTGAAACTTCACCGATGGAGCCTTGCATGCGGCCAAAAAAAGCATCCAGCCAGGTCAACTGCTCACCGGTGGCAGACAGAATCACTGGCAGACCACTGTTGGCGATCTGGCTCAAGGCGGTTGCACCGCTGAAGCCATCAACCGCAGTCCATACTGAATCACCGGATATCTGTGGTGCATACGCAAAAAACAAAAATGCCCGCCCCGTCAGTGCCGGGTTCAGGAAATTTTTCCCCGTACCACCAAACACTTCTTTACCAACAATCACACCAAATGAAATGCCGAGCGCAGCCTGCCACAGTGGCAATGTCGGAGGCACTATCAAGGCAAACAGAATGGAGGTAACAAAAAAACCTTCATTGATTTCGTGACCACGCTTGATGGCAAACAGCACTTCCCAGAAACCACCCACAATAAACACGGTGGCGTAGATCGGCAGGTAATACATGGCGCCGTACCAGAAGTTATCCCAGATACTGCTGGGATCGTTGCCTGCCAGCGCACCAATCAGCACACCCCGCCAGCCTTCCATCTCGGCAATACCCATGTTTACCATGGCCATATTGGCCTGGTAACCCACGTTGTACATGCCGTAAAACATGGCTGGGAACACCGCCAGCCAGACCGTGATCATGATACGTTTCAGGTCAATACCATCACGCACATGAGATCCACCGACAGTGACTTTGCTCGGGGAATAAAAAATGGTATCCACCGCCTCATACAGTGGGTACATCTTTTCGTACTTGCCGCCTTTTTCAAACTGCGGCGCTAGATCATCAAGTATTTTACGCAGACCCATGGTGAGTTTTTTCCACTAACATTCTTTTTCGATACGCGTGAGGTTGTCACGCAGGATCGGACCGTATTCATATTTGCCCGGGCACACATAGGTGCACAGCCCCAGATCTTCTTCGTCCAATTCCAGCGCGCCCAGACTCATCGCTGTTTCAATGTCACTGACAATCAGCGTACGCAGTAATTGTGTGGGCAAAATATCCAGTGGCATGATGGTTTCATAGGAGCCAACTGGCACCATCGCACGCTCGCTGCCATTGGTGGTGGTGGTAAAGTCAAATTTCTTGCCTTTGAGCAGGCTGGATAGATAGATGCTCAAATTGGAGTGGCGGTTGGCGCCCGGAGACAGGTAGCCAAACAGGGGGCGCTCCCGCCCTTCGCGCAGCACACTGATCTGTTGATCATAACGACCGAGGAATTGCATAGGCTCAGTAATTTTTCGACCCGCCAACACCGATCCAGAAATTACCCGGTTTTCACCCTCGTTAAGCTCACCTGCCGTCAATTCGTGCAGATTGGCACCAAGACGAGTGCGCAACAGACGCGGATTCTTAACTTGCGGGCCGGCCAACGCAACGACGCGTTCGGTCCAGAGTGTGCCGGTGCTGAACAATTTGCCTGTTGCAATCACATCCTGGAACCCGATGCTCCACACCCAACGACTCAGGCTGACAGGATCCAAAAAGTGAATGTGTGTGCCAGTCAGTCCTGAGGGGTGCGGTCCCGCAAAATCTTCCACCTGAACATTACCGGCAAAGGCTTCTTTTTCGAGACCGGAAAAACTGCCTTCACGACGGCATACAAAGACTTTGCCATCGGTGAGTTTCGCCAGCAGATTGATGCCACGTACCAGATCCTGTGAATGCTCGCGCGCAACCACCTCAGGCAACAATGCCAGCGGATTGGAATCCATCAGATTGATAAACAAGGACGATGGTTTGCTGGCAGGGTCTGGAACCTTGCTGAACGGTCTGGTGCGCAGTGCTGTCCACAGACCCGAGTCAACTAGATTTTCCACAACTTTTTCGCGTGGCAAGGATACACACTCGGCATCACTGTAGCGGGCAAAACTCACTTGTTCGCCATCATTGCCATCAAGCTCGATCACCACTGACAAAAACAGACGCTTGTCGCCGCGATTGACAGCAGTGACTGTCCCTGCGCCTGGCGAGGTATAAATGACGCCGGGCGTCTTTTTATCGGTAAATAAGGTCTGACCGAGCTTGACCCTATCCCCTTCTTTGACTTCCATTGTGGGTTTCATACCCACAAAGTCCTGCCCCAGAATCGCCACCGTGCGAACCGGCTGAGCGTCATGAATTACCTGTTCCGGAGCGCCATTAATAGGTAAGTCCAACCCGCGCTTAATTCTGATCATTCATCAGGCCTAGTAATTTGTATTCAGGATATGCAATTAAATTGATATGTCTTACGCTGAGAAAACGCGAATAATTATAGGTATGTGGCCTCTGATTTGCCACCGTTTTCTTGGTTTAAATGAATAAGCTCAGGAAGGAATCCGGTGCCAGCAAGGCTGACACCGGGCAATAAAATCAGACTTCGTTGGGATAGATTCGGTAATTGACACCGGCCATTTTGTAAACCATACGCACAACCTGATTGCAATAACCAAACTCGTTGTCGTACCACAGGTACAACACACAACGATTGCCTTCAACGATGGTCGCTTTGGAATCAACAATGGCGGCCTCGCGCGAACCGACAAAATCACTGGACACCGCATCAGGGTCTTCTGTGTAACTGATCTGATTCTGCAGTGGTGAATGCAACGCCAGCACTCTCAAAAACTCATTGATTTCTTCTTTGGTGACAGCTGTTTCCATATTCAGCATCAAAATAGCCATGGACACATTCGGCACAGGCACACGCACCGCATTACCCGTCAATTTGCCAACCAACTCCGGAACGGCTTTCACCACCGCTTTGGCGGCACCGGTTTCGGTCAGTACCATGTTCAGCGCAGCACTTCGACCACGACGATTGCCGGTGTGATAGTTGTCGATGAGGTTCTGATCGTTAGTGTAGGCATGCACGGTTTCAACGTGGCCACTGACAATGCCGTATTTATCATTAAGCACTTTCAGCACTGGCGCAATGGCATTGGTAGTGCAACTGGCCGCCGTGATGATTCGGTCGCTAGGCTTGATCTGATCGTGATTGATACCGTAAACGATATTCTTGAGACTGCCTTTGCCCGGTGCGGTCAACATGACTTTGCTGGCACCTTTGGACTTCAGGTGACGCGACAGCCCCTCTTCATCGCGCCAGTTGCCGGTGTTATCGATAATCAGGGCGTCATTGATGCCATATTGGGTGTAATCAATTTCATCCGGGGCATTGGCATAAATTATCTGAACAACATTACCGTTGCAAATCAAACAGTTGTTAGCTTCATCAATGCGGACTGTGCCTTGAAATGCACCATGAACCGAATCGGATGTCAACAAACTTGCACGCTTGATGATATCGCCAGGTTTGCCTGGACGCACAACCACTGCTCGCAGACGCATGACATCGCCGGTACTGGTGCGCTCAATCAGCAAACGTGCCATCAAACGACCAATCCTGCCGAAACCAAACAATACGATATCCTGCGATTTTTCACTGGGGGGCGTTTTCACACCGATTAGTGCTGCCAACTCGGATTCCACATACACATCGACGTCTGGCGCATTACCTGCCTGCGCCAATTCCATGTACTTGACAGTTAATTTACCAAGGTCGATCTGGCAATGCCAAAGATCCAGTTTTGCCACTGACATTAAAATGGGGTGCGATTCAAACTCGGACATCTCATTGCGCCCGATCTGTCGGACAAAACGATGAGATTTCATGATATTGGTCACTGATCTGTTATGCAGCGCGCGACCATAAATAAAAACACCAACGTTACGCTCACTGTAGAGACGACCCACCACAGGAATCATTTCCTGCGCCAAGGCTTCTCTTTGCTTCCAATCACTGAAATAGTCTTCCGGGCTGGGTCGTGTCACGTGGGGCACCTGTCTGTCGAGTGGTTGAAGAAAGTCATTCCGGCAAATGCGAATTGATCCAAAACGGCGCATATTATCTTGTGATTGCCCGGGCTGTGCAACTTAAATGACCTTTTCGGGGGGCATTCCCTGTGCATGACAGCGGCGCTATGCAAGAATACGCGCCCTCTTTTACCACAAGCAGCGTTGCCTGGCAGTCGGGGTCATTTGGCTGGCAGTGTCATTTTGTCTTGTATCGCGCGGATTGAAAGATGTCGGGTTTTGAACTGAACGCTCCACCTTTGCCCAAAGAGGGCCACACGCTGCAGTGGCCCGCATTGCCGGATTCACAATTCAGCATGGCATTAGCCCAAACGGCACGACGGAGCAAATCCCCTGTCCTGTTGATTACCAATAGCAGCGAAGAAGCTGAACAGCGGCGCCGCGAACTCCAGTTTTTTATTCCCGATCACGGCCCGGATGCGTTACCAATCCTGACGCTGCCGGATTGGGAAACGCTGCCTTACGACACATTTTCACCGCATCAGGACATCGTTTCGGAACGCTTGAGTGCTTTGTATCAATTGCCTGACATGAAAACCGGCATCCTGATTGTGCCGGTCAGCAGTCTGATGCACCGATTGCCACCCCCCAGTTATATTCAAGGCAACAGCCTGATGCTGAGTGTTGGCGAATCACTGAATGTCGACAGACTTCGGCAACGCTTGGCGGGTGCTGGTTATCAACATGTCGATTCTGTTTACGAACATGGCGAATTTACCGTGCGCGGCGCCATCATGGATATCTTCCCCATGGGCAGTAAATGGCCCTATCGGATTGATCTGTTTGATGACGAAGTTGAATCACTGCGGGTGTTTGATCCGGAAACGCAACTCTCACTCGAGAAGGTAAAAAGTATTCGTTTGCTGCCCGGTAAAGAATATCCCCTGCATGAGGCCGGCAGAACCGCGTTTCGTGGGCGCTTTCGCGAGATGTTTGATGTCGACACCCGCAAATGTAGCCTGTACCAGGATATCGGAGAAGGTATAGCTTCTGCCGGCATTGAATATTACCTGCCCTTGTTTTTTGACGATGTCAGCCAGCTGTTTGAGTACCTGCCGGCCAACACCCTGATTCTGCGCGATCGCCAGCTTGATCAACCTGCACAGCGATTCTGGCAGGATATCAATAGTCGTTATGAAGATAGACGCCATGACCGCCAACGCCCAATTCTGTCACCCGGCGAGTTATTTCTGTCACCGGAAGAGTTATTCCGCCAGCTCAAAACCTTTAGCCTGATTACCTATGATCATCAGGCTGCGCTCAGTGATTTTCCGGTACTGGGCGCGGACAACACACTGGCCACGCCACTGCGCGCCCTGCAAACCCTGATTGCGTCACGGCCCAACTGGCGAATGTTATTTTGTGCTGAAAGCGCTGGACGACGTGAAACGCTGGCGGAACTGTTGCGCTCGGTGGGTATAAACTCAAGACCCGTTGACAACTGGCCAGCGTTTATCCGCAGTACGGAGCACGTTGCCATTACCGTGGCCGCGCTGGATAAAGGGCTAATGCTGCCCTCCGAGCAGCTGATGGTGATTACGGAATCACAGTTACTGGGCAGGAAAATTGCGCAACGGCGCCGGCGCCGCCGGGCCAATGACAACACCGATTTTATTATCCGCAGCCTGACCGAGTTGACCCCCGGCGCAGCGGTTGTGCATATCGATCACGGTGTAGGTCGCTATGTGGGTTTGCAAACCCTGACGATTGATGGCGATCAGGCTGAATTCCTGACGCTTGAGTATTCCAACAAAGCCAAACTGTATGTCCCTGTCGCCTCATTACATCTGATCAGCCGTTATGGTGGCACCGATCCCGAGCATGCACCGCTTGATACGCTGGGCAACGACACCTGGCAGAAAAACAAACGCAAAGCTGCCGAAAAAATCCGTGATGCCGCGGTTGAACTGCTGGATATTTATGCCAAACGTGAAGCGCGTACCGGTCATACGTTTCGTGTTGACGACATTGACTACGAAAAATTTGCTGCCGGCTTTCCTTTTGAAGAAACGCCCGATCAGCTCGAAGCCATTCAGGGCGTGATCGCAGATATGCAATCAACGCGCAGCATGGACAGACTGGTCTGCGGCGATGTTGGGTTTGGCAAAACCGAAGTGGCCATGCGTGCTGCCTTTATAGCAGTGCAAAACCACAAACAAGTGGCGTTACTGGTACCCACAACTTTGCTGGCTCAACAGCATTATGAAAGTTTTCGGGACCGTTTTGCCGACTGGCCCGTAAGCATTGACCTGATTTCGCGCTTCCGAAGCAGCAAACAACAAGAAGATACACTTGAGCGCATCCGCAATGGCCGGGTCGACATCATCATCGGCACACACAAGCTGCTACAGAACAATATCCAGTACAAGGATCTTGGCCTGCTTGTTATCGACGAAGAGCATCGTTTTGGTGTGCAGCAAAAAGAGCGCATCAAGGCGATTCGGGCCGAAGTGGATATCCTGACGCTGACCGCTACCCCTATCCCGCGCACCTTAAATATGGCGATGTCCGGTGTCAGAGATCTGTCATTAATCGTGACGCCACCGGCCAAACGTTTATCTGTTAAGACCTTTGTGCGCGAACATCAGGACAGCCTGATCAAAGAAGCTGTGCTGCGCGAACTGTTGCGCGGCGGCCAGGTGTTTTACTTGCATAATGAAGTGAAAACCATTGAGCGAACGGCTGAGCACCTGCGTGAACTGATCCCGGAAGCCCGAGTATGTGTTGCCCATGGCCAGCTGCCTGAACGTGAGCTGGAAGTCATCATGGCAGACTTCTATCACAAGCGTTACAACATTCTGGTGTGCTCGACCATCATTGAAACCGGCATTGATATTCCGAGCGCCAATACCATCATTATCGACCGTGCCGACAAACTGGGCCTCGCGCAACTGCATCAGTTGCGCGGCCGGGTTGGACGCTCACATCATCAAGCGTATGCGTATTTACTGACACCGCCGCCCAAAGCGCTGACACCCGATGCTGAAAAACGGCTGGATGCCATTTCTGCGGCCAGCACGCTGGGTGCAGGTTTTACCCTGGCCAGTCACGACCTTGAAATTCGCGGCGCGGGTGAAATTCTGGGTGAAGAGCAAACTGGCCATCTGCAAAAAATTGGCTTTACCTTATACACAGAAATGCTCGAAGAGGCCGTCAAGGCCATTCGGGAAGGCCGCACCCCCAACATTGATCTGGTCATGCAAAGTGGCAGTGAGATCAATCTGCGCGTACCTGCGCTGATACCCGAAGAATATTTGCCCGATATCCATACCCGATTGATTATGTATAAACGTATTGCAGGTGCCCGCGATGAGGAAGAATTGCGCGACCTGCAAGTGGAAATGATCGATCGTTTTGGCTTGTTACCTGATGCCGCCAAAATCCTGTTTTCAGTCACCCAGTTAAAACTGCGCGCCGAGGACATGGGTATCAGCAAGGTGGACGCCAGCGCACAGACCGGACGTATTGTATTCCGGCAGCATACACGCATAGACCCGCTGTCTATCGTTCAGTTGGTACAGAAGCAGTCCAAAGTTTACAAACTTTCCGGACCCACTCAGTTGTCATTTACCCATGACAAACCAACCCCGGTGGCGCGACTTGAATTTATTAACAAAACTCTGGATCAATTCAGACTGTTACCCGTAACATAATCTGATCAAGGGAGTTAACTGCGTGACATCTGAAACCCGTA
>DITX01000052.1 GCA_002422225.1 Gammaproteobacteria bacterium UBA6173 | reverse complement strand
CATGACCAAGGCAATCGCCATGGCGACATAACCAACATTGCTGTACACCTCAATATACGTCGCTTTAGCTGCGGCAGTGTCCGTCAATTGCCCGCCAATGGTATCGGCACCTGTGCCCGCTGCGATCACGCCTGCCAGGTAATTTGACAGGCCGCTGTACAGGAACCAGGCGCCCATGGTCATGCCCACGGCGCGGGCAGGTGCCAGTTTGGTGACGGCAGACAAACCCACAGGTGACAACATCAGTTCGCCAATGGTGTGTATCCAATAGATCAGAAAAATGAAATACACGGCAGTCATCCCCGCGTCGCCGGAAATCTGCATGCCTGCGACCAGGGCCAGAAACCCAAGTCCTGCCATAAAAACGCCAAATGCAAATTTCACCGGGGTGGATGGATTCAGGCCTCGACGTGCAAGCACCACCCAGCCCCAGGCCAATATAGGCGCAAAAATAACAATAAAGGCGGCATTGAGTGATTGAAATACAGGTGCCGGAACCGACAAGCCAAACAGGCTGCGATCCACCAGTCGATCCGTAAACAGGTTTAACGATGAACCACCTTGCTCAAACAAGGCCCAGAACGGAATCTGAGCCAGAATAAAGTACAGCGCCGCCAACATCCGGTTACGCTCAATACCCTGAAGAGACAGAAAAGTGTATGCCAGCATGACCACCAGAATAACGACGCCCAACAAACCGACATAAGCTTCATGTACCAGATGAGCATTCATCACCAGCAGCATCGATACTGCAATGATGCCCAAGCCGGTCAGATAACACAGGTTTTCGACATTTAAGGGCCCTAACACTTTCTGCTTGAGTTTGTTGAGGTCTGGCGGCTCACCGCGACCCTCAAGCCAGCTTTGATAACGCAGGAAAATCATCAGGCCTGCCAGCATGCCGATGCCAGCCAGACCAAAACCATATTTCCAGCCGTAGACAATGCCAAGGTAACCACAAAAAATGGACGCCAGAAACGAGCCCAGATTAATGCCCATATAAAAAATCGTGAACCCGGAATCCCGGCGGGTATCACCAAATCCGTAGAGATCGCCGACCATGGTCGAGATATTGGCTTTCAGAAAACCCACGCCGGTGATGATTAACGCCAGCGAGAGATACAGAATATTCAGATACAGCGACTGGGTTTCTGTGCGCAGGGTGTAATCGCTGGTGCTGATGGCAGCAGGCATGCCCACCGCAGCAGGCTCCAGCACCTGCAACATCGAGCCCCCATCATTAAACTGTATGCGCGAAACGGGTTGTCCTGGCAAATCCAGCGCGATCATAATCTGATTGGCATCACCACCACGACCATCCAGCGTCAGTTGATATTCGGCGCCATTAAAACTCATGATCTGGCGTGAACCGCTACCTTCAAACGCCATGCCCAGATGGCCCAGCACCAACAGGATGGCGCCAAAGGTGACGGCTTTGCGCGAGCCCAGATACCGATCCGCCAGCACACCACCAATAATGGTCATCACATACACAAGGGCGGTGTAAGCCCCGTACAACACGGTTGAGCGTTCATCGGAAAACAGGAAGTGTTGGGTCAGATACAAAATCAGCAGACCACGCATGCCGTAGTAAGAAAAGCGCTCCCACATCTCGGTCAGAAACAGAATTACCAAGCCGCGAGGATGGCCAAAAATCGTATTGTTATTGTTGGTCATNNTCCTTGAGGCCATGGGAATCAGCATGATTACTTATTGGTTGGCAGCTTCCGCTTCCGCGCGACGAGCGCCAGCCAGAATGCCGGGCATCGCGTAGTTGCCTTCGTGACAGGCGTACTCGTACATGGGACCTTCAGTGGCATGGTAACTCAGCTCTGCAGTCCATGGCTGACTGTACAGATTGGAGTCTTCAACAGTGAATTGGTAGACCACTTCAGTATCGGAGTAACGCATGAAGCGCTCGGTAATTTTGCCTGCTGGCGATATGGGTACAGAGCTTTCAGCCATTTGTTGCGGGTTGATATTAACCGTTTCGACAACCAGCCACTCGCCTTCGAACCAGCCACGTGAATCGCCAAACCACGGGTTCAGCTCTTTGGGGCGCAGGTTTGCGCGTGCTTCATCTGCACTGTCGTATAGCGGAATGATGCGCGCATCGTGATTCATCTCCACCAGAATGGTGAAGTAATCGTCGGTCTGCACAAACTGGTAGGTGCTGTTATACAGCGTGCCCATCATGCCGGGGCCGGCGGTGTTACCAAAACCCAGGAAACAACGCTCTGCCAAGGGCAGGGCCTCTGGACCATCGGCGTTGCCCTGACCGGTGACATAACGCGCGCCAAAACTGCGATTGACCTGCACCAGCGGAGTCTCCAAACGCGGGACGCGACCTGTGGGCGGATCAATCAGATAAGAACTGCGAAATTCACCTTTGACCATGGCCAGATTTGAACCCGGATCAATCCAGAAGTCGTTATAACCACGCAGGCCAAAGTCAAAACTGCCGGCGGGTGGTGCGGTGCCTGGCACCGTGGTTTCAGGCGCATCGACATCAGCCAGCGGTAAACCAGCGACCGAGGTGTTGGCAACAATCAGGGCGGCTTCTTCCGGTGTGACCACCAGTTTGTCGACGCCTTGTGGGCGTTGCAGATTGGTGAGTGATGCGTTGGTCCAAAGTCCATTCAGGTTCGGCCGTTGGGTGCTTTGAGCAACACTGGACGTGGACGCCATTGCCAGCGACAGGCTGGCAAGCACAAATCCTGCGGCGAGCTTTTGGGGCATCTTCATGTCAGATCTCCTGAATGTGTCGTTTTGCTTGAACGCAACGGTATCGCTGTCACAAGGCCTTGTAAAGTGTAATCCTGTCGGATTTGTGGCTAAACTCCGTCTCTATCCCTGAATCCCAGCAAATATAGGATGCCGTCGAGCCCTAGTGTGGAAATAGCCTGCTTGGCAGATTTCTTGACCAGGGGTTTTGCCCGGAATGCTACGCCTAGCCCGGCAATAGACAGCATCGGTAAATCATTAGCACCATCACCCACTGCGATGGTCTGTTCCAGACTGATGCGCTCACGTTCGGCCAGTTCGCGCAGCAGATCTGCCTTGCGCTGGCCGTCGACGATGGGTTCCTGAACTTCACCGGTCACCATGCCGTCACGGACCACCAGGGTATTGGCATAGACATAATCAATGCCCAGCCGTTTTTGCAGGCGTTCGGCAAAATAGCTGAATCCGCCGGACAGAATGGCGGTTTTGTATCCCAGTCGTCGTAACTGGCTGATTAGTGTCTCTGCGCCTTCTGTCAAACGCAGCCTCTGCGCAATCTGCTCCAGAGTGGATTCGGGTAAACCTTTTAATAAGGCCATGCGTTCACGGAAGCTGGCCTGAAAATCCAANNGGTTCGCCGCGCACTGAAAATTCGATGCAACCCTTGCCTTGATCCGCAGGCAAGCCTTCCGGAATTCGACCAGACAAACGGTCAATATGATCGATGTTGAGACCATGGCGCGCGGTGATGGTGCTGACTTTGGCAATGTGATCAGCGGTCACCCGCCGTGCCAGCAGGGTCACGATGTGACGCGGTTTGCCTTGACCGCTTACCCAGTGTGCATATTCTTCGGTGCTGATGGGTGTAAATTTCACCTGCTGATCGAGTTCCGACGCCCGGAACAAAACATCTTTTAATACATCTGTTTTGCTGGCCCCTGTTGCTGCAGAGCTCGCCATTTCAACCAGAATGCCAAATGACAGTGTGTCATGAATGACCGCTTGCCCGATGTCCAGAATATTGACATCCGAGCGGGCCAGAATGCCGGTAATGGCTGCTGTCAGCCCCGGGCGGTCTGGTCCCGTAATGTTAATCAGGATGATTTCCTTCAAGTTCACATGCTCCCCGTTTGCGAGGCCGGTATTGTACTCGCAAACGCGCTGCTTACGTCAGCTCCCC
>DITX01000179.1 GCA_002422225.1 Gammaproteobacteria bacterium UBA6173 | reverse complement strand
AACTGGCACCACCATCGCCTGAAAATTTGACAGTGACCTGCTGCAGCCCGTCTGAACCCGCCACAGAAGCACTGCTATTGCTGGGGCTCACAGCGCTCGGAAAGGCCAGCGCCACATCATTCCAGACTGAGCTTGTCGTGACTGCAGCATCTGGCTTGTTGGCTGTCACCGTCACGATCACACTGCCATTCAAGGAGGACGTTCCCGCCGGTGGTGTAATGAAATTGTTGGTGCTCTGTACGGTCCACTGAACGCCCTCTTCAGAGCCGCCTGTCGTGGTCAAGACCGAACCTTGAGCAATCTGCTGCCCCACAATGCCATCGATCCTAAGCTGAGCAGTCGGGAAGGCTGGTAAGACCGCGCTATTGGAAAAGCCACCCGCGCCGTCATTTAACGATGGATCCCAAACCCGAATCTGAAGTGTCATCCGGGAGTCATCAACCACAAACGTCTGTTGACCATCACCACCAGCTGGGCTCTTGAAATTCAGCGTGAAGGTACCGCCATTGGAAGACGGCGCCACCAAATCCGGGGGCTGGCCGACAGGCCATGGGTAATTGGCAATTGTTGGCATAACGTAGCCACTGGGCGTATCAACAGCACTAAAAACAGTCAGATTGATCTCGTCAACATTGCCACCCGCAGGGTTAGACAGCGTCAGCAGGGGCGAGCCTGTCCTATAGAGCGACATCAGGTTGTCGGAATACATGTCTCCATAGATGTTGGAGTTCTGAAAAAATATTTTTGCGTACTCATCTGTAAACTGAAACGGCGTTTGGCCCCCATACGGCGTAGCTTTCAGGTTCTGATCAAAAGCATAAGTCGGATCCCAGTTCCAGCTTTGACTCAAGTTGACGGTCGCAAGACTGCCATCTGACGACTTATCCAGTGGGTTCAGTGCGTTTCCAGTTGAGCCCACATAACCCGCTGCAAAACCTGTCAGCAGCTGGGTAAAGACCTTGCCCCACTGAGTGTTAGCGCCAACATTAAAAAAATCTGTGGTGGCGTTTACTGCAGCGCTGCCGTTGTTGCTCGGTGTCGCATTCTGAAAAAGAAACGGTGTTTGACCAGACACCTGGCTCGGATCCTCGGCATAGACCTGCGCCATACCGAGTGTTGAATAGATGCTGTTGGCAAGTCCACCCCCCCACTGAGCGGCCAATTCAGCCTCATTGCCTTTGGGAATAACAATGTAGCCCTTGACCTGACTTGAAGCGGTCGGGCTTAACAAAAACCCACTGATGGTCGAGGCCACACCATTGACCTGAACATTTAACGCGCTCTGATATGAAAGCTCATAGTCAAAAAAACCAGCGTTGTGCCAAACGTCAACCTGAACATTCTGACTCTGAGTGACCCAATTGTTCACTGGTGCAGCAGCGCCGTTGTAGACCCCTGTCACACTGGCAATGATGCCTGTTCCCGCAGCCAAACTATCCAAGTAGGGATACCAGTCGCTCGCAAAAAAAGGCAACTGCTTATCTGAGGGTGGCGTAAAGCCCCCTCCTACCGCCGTGGTGGGAGTAATGGCAAAAGCGTTTGATGTCAGTGGCCCTTTTGAAGAATCAAAGAGATACACACTTGGCGCAGCACTCGAACCAAGGCTGCTGATCTGACTCCAGATCTCAGAGGCTGGAATGTTGTAGCCGACACTGCCAATGGCTTGACCATCAACAAGTGCCTGAGCCGACATCGGCAGGCCAAACGTCGAAATCGCTGTCAAATCTCCCTGATCATCTGGGCCACCTTGCAAGGTGAACTCAAATGTCCCAAACGTGAAATTGGACGTCAGTGCATTTTGAATATTATTGATCTGCCCTTCGGACAAACCTGCAAATGGATCTGAGGTGATCGCTTTGTCACTGGCCAGCGCGATGTACATCACACCGCCCACGAGCTTGCTCTGGGTGAACGCTGGGATCGCGAACTTAAAACCAGTTACTTGATTGTTAGTATTCAGAATCGGCGTTGGCGTTTGCACAACACCATCAGCAATGAGCTGCACGTTGCCGCTGTCATTGTCATTATTGGCAAACCAAATCGCGTTAGACCATATTCCTGAGGGCTGTGAAGTGATGTTGCCCGCTGAGTCGAACGTAAAACCCAGATCACGCATGAACTGCGCTGTGAGCGTGACCGAGATTGATGTTTGAATGGCCATGATATTTATCCAAGTACGTTAGTCGGCAACCCTGCACCTTATCTTACTCGAAAAAAATTCGGACGTCTGCGGTCTGAGGGGAACTCACTGAATGCCAGCAGCTAACGCCATCCAACACCAGTGTCCTGAAATTACCGCGTAAGAAACTCGCCATTGACCTGCAACCGCATGTTCACCTAAGCCGCAAACGATCGTGCAAACCGAAAGATTCCAATCGTCTGATCTAGAAAACACAGCTCAAGGTGCTTCAGCAGATTCAGCAGATTCAGCAGATTCAGCAGATTTGATAAGAACAACGATACCTCAGTGAAGTTCAGCAGCGCTAATAAAAGCGCCTCAAAAACAGCAAGAACTAACGAGAAATAGCACCCACCCAGAAATTTCTTTGACCTGAATCAGAAAGAAGAAAATAACTTAGCCCCGTGCCTGGGGTTTGAGGTCTCAGGTCAGAAGCGATGAGGTCAAAGTGACAGCGTGAAAGTGATGGAAGTAAAACTGATAGAACTGTTGTGATGAGGGACACGCGACAAAGGCGATATAGCACAGAGGATGAGACGCAGGGCATATGACGAAGGGCTACAACCATTCGGTTGTAGCCCTTCGATTTTACTGTTTTACTGGCGCGCCCGGCAGGATTCGAACCCACGACCCCTTGGTTCGTAGCCAAGTACTCTANNAAGGAACGAGAGTATAGCACCTTCCGAAACGCTCGTGTGCGGGTGTGCTTACCCGCTGTTTCTTAACCCAGCTGCGATTCCGTTGATGGCAATGTGCACTCCACGCTTGCTTCGCTCAGTCGCCTCTTGCTCTGAAACCTCTCGAAGACGTCCAATGAGCTCGACCTGCAAGT
>DITX01000142.1 GCA_002422225.1 Gammaproteobacteria bacterium UBA6173 | reverse complement strand
TGATGCCCGCATCCAGTGCACGTTGCCGCACACGTTCCGACGGGACAATCACCGGGATGGTTTTCAACACAGAGGCATCCTGATGGAGCAAATGTAACAACACATCCAGAATTTGAGCGCTGCTGGTAACTATGGCGTTAACGTGTTGCTCGCGGATCAAATCTGACAGTACGTTCTGCGAATAATCCGGCGTGTGGCGGTGATACAACTCCAGATAATCAACGATGGCACCCCGCTCTCGCAAGGTTTCGGCCAACAGCTCACGACCGCCCACACCGCGAAATAATGCAATCTTTTTGCCTTCAACCTGACGCAGGCCAGGCAGCGCCAGCAGATCTTCGCTGGTCACGCCTTTGTCTGACACAAACACCGGCCAGTCAAATTCTTTAAGCACTTGTGCAGTGCCTGGGCCGACCGCGTAAGCGCTAAGACCAATCGGCAACTGCGGCCAGTACCGGTCTATCCACTCCATGCCAATTTTTGCAGCATTGGTGCTTATAAAGATGGCTGCGTAATAATGATCCAGATTCAGAATCATGGATTTGATTGTTTCGCAGTCGTTTATGTCTGTAACTGGTTCAATCTCGATCAGCGGCAGCTCACACACATTGCCGCCCAAATCGATGATTGCCGACGCAAGTGCGACTGATTGCGCAGCAGGTCGGGTCAATAAAACCTTGATGCCGGATAAAGCCAGATCAGTCATTGCTCTTTTTCCAGTTGATTGCTGAATACGCTAACTCACTGCGCCGCGTATAAAGCGGCCAGTATTTTGTCAGCTCCCTGCTCCAACAAGTGTTCAGCTGCGGTGATACCCAGCTGCTCTGCATCACGACGATGCCCACGAATTTCGGTACGCAATAGCTGTTTGCCATCGTTTGAACCCACCAGACCACGCAGATGCAACTGATCGCCGTCCAGTTCGGCAAAACAGGCGATGGGCACCTGACAACCACCATTCAAACGTTTGTTCAGGGCGCGCTCGGCAACTACACGATCGGCGGTGTCATTGTCATGCAAAGGGGCCAACAGATTCATGATGCGATGATCACCTACCCGACATTCGATACCAACGGCGCCCTGCCCGCCAGCCGGCAAGGACAAATCGGTAGGTAAAAATTGTGCGATGCGCTCACCGAGTTCAAGTCTTATCAGACCAGCCGCGGCCAGAATGATGGCATCAAATTCACCCGCGTCCAGTTTGCCTAGCCGGGTGCCAACATTACCACGCAGGTCCGCGATGCGTATGTCTGGTCGCAGACTGCGCAGCTGGCATTGACGGCGTAAACTGGAAGTGCCCACGCAGGCACCCAGTGGCAGCTCATGCAGCGACTTGTAGGTATTGGATACAAAGGCATCACGCGGATCTTCACGCGGACAAATGACGGACAGGAACAAGCCTTCTGGAAACTCCATGGGGACATCCTTCATGGAATGCACCGCCAGATCCGCTTCGCCATCCAGCATGGCGGTTTCCAGCTCCTTCACAAACAGGGCTTTGCCACCGATTTTGGCCAGTGGCACATCCAGAATTTTGTCGCCCTTGGTGGCAATGCCCACCAACTCCACGGTCAAGCCGGGGTTGCGAGCCTGCAGCGCATCGCGCACGTAGTCGGCCTGCCACAAGGCCAAAGGGCTGCGACGGGTAGCAATACGGATTACATCTGAAGCCATAACGCGTCCATTTTTTTCAATTGATTAAGGTGTCTGTGTAGCATTCTACGCCAAAAGTGGCCTGGATGTGGCACCCTGTGTGTCGGCAACGACAGCGCTCGTTCGCCCGCCACCCGCCTCATGATATACTCCGCCGCGTTTTCAACAGCAGGTAACCACTATGAGCAACAAACCAGCAGCGCCGGGCCAGAACAACAGCCACACTCTGTGGGGCGGCCGATTTTCAGAAGCCACTGATGCCTTTGTGCAGCGTTTTACAGCCTCGGTCAGTTTTGACCAGCGCATGTATCGCCAGGATATCCGTGGTTCGATTGCTCATGCGCGCATGCTGCAACAGGCTGGTATCCTGACTGCAGATGAGTGCAGCGCGATTGTGGACGGTCTGTCAGCCATTCAAACGGATATCGAAACCGGCAATTTTACCTGGTCAGTCGAGCTGGAAGATGTGCACATGAACATCGAATCCGAGCTCACCAAGCGCATTGGATTGACCGGCAAAAAGCTGCATACCGGCCGTTCACGCAACGATCAGGTGGCGACGGACATCCGTTTGTATGTACGCGATGAAATTGACGTGATTGCCGCAGAACTGACCCGCCTGCAATCAGCGCTGCTGGATATTGCCGAGCGTGAAGCCGACACCATTATGCCGGGTTTCACACACCTGCAGACTGCGCAGCCCATCACCTTTGGCCACCACTTGCTGGCTTGGTTTGAAATGCTCGACCGCGATTACAGCCGCTTGCTCGACTGCCGCAAACGTCTGAACAAGTCCCCACTAGGCGCAGCAGCGCTGGCGGGCACCAGCTACCCGATTAACCGGCATTTCACGGCGGAGCAATTGAGCTTTGATGCACCAACGCGCAA
>DITX01000124.1:21632-43074 GCA_002422225.1 Gammaproteobacteria bacterium UBA6173 | reverse complement strand
AAACACCATGGTGAGCTGGTAACGTTGCTTCATATCCTCCAGCAGATTCAGAATTTGCGCTTGCACAGACACATCAAGCGCAGATACCGGTTCATCACAGATCAGTACATCGGGATCTAGCGCCAGAGAACGGGCGATACAAATACGCTGACACTGCCCACCGGAGAACTGATGAGGCCGCCTGACCGCTACCGTGTCTGGATCAAGCCCTACCGCCTCCATCACCTCGCGCACCTTGGCATCCTGATTCAGGCGTCGCCAGATCTGCAAACCTTCAGCAACAATATCTTTAACTTTCCGGCGCGGATTTAAAGATGAGATGGGATCCTGAAATATCATTTGCAGCCCGGTGCGTGTTTGCCGCAATGCTTCACCAGACATGTTGCTGAGATCCTGGCCCTTGAATAACACTCGCCCGGCACTGGGCGGTGGCAACTGCATAATGGCGCGACCGACGGTGGATTTTCCGCAGCCAGACTCCCCTACCAATCCCAAAGTTTCTCCAAGTGCCACATCCAGACTGACATCGGATACCGCTTGCACGGTTTGTTTACCGACCTGGAAATTGACCACCAGATGCTCCAGTCGTAACACAATGTCATTACGATTGCGCAGCTGCAAAGGCCTTGCCTGATCAAACGCGCTTGTCATCTGACACCTCCCGTGGCGACAGGTACTGAAACCGGATAAAAGCAGGCATGAAGGTGCCCTGCTTGCTCAGCCTGACCAACAGGTGGGGTTTCTTGATGACAACGCTGCTGCGCATACGGACAACGGGGAGCAAAAGCACAACCGGGTGCAGGATCGTGTAATTGTGGAGGCCGACCGGGAATCGCTTGTAATCGCGTATGACTGGCGTCATTGATACGCGGAATGGAATTAAACAAGGCTTCGGTGTAGGGATGCTGCATGGACTTGAATAAGGTATTTGCAGGCGCAACTTCCACAAAACGCCCAGCATACATGACCGCAATAAAATCAGCGCGACTGGCAACCACACCCAAGTCGTGGGTGATCAATAACATACCCATGCGCCGCTGCTTCTGTAGCCCCGTTAACAGATCCAGAATTTGCCGCTGCACAGTGACATCCAAAGCGGTAGTTGGCTCATCTGCAATCAACAACGACGGGTTACAGGTGAGAGCTATAGCGATCACAACACGCTGACGCATACCTCCCGACAACTGATGGGGGTATTGATCGATGCGATTTGCCGCATCGGGTATCCCAACGGCGTCCAGCAATTCAATGGCGCGAGCGCGTGCCGCCTGCTTGTTCATGCCAAGATGATGCTGCAAAGGTTCCGACACTTGCACGCAGATGGTCAATACAGGATTCAAGGCTGTCATCGGATCCTGAAATATCATGGCGATCTCAGGCCCGCGCAATCGTTGCAGTTCTCTCTCGCTCAAGGTAGAAATTTCGCGACCCGACAACAAGACGCTGCCTTTGCGCAGGGCAACTGCCCTGCGCGGCAACAAATTCATCAGCGAGCGCGCCATCACACTTTTGCCTGACCCGGACTCACCCACAATACCCAGAGTCTGGCCTGCCTTCAGGGTAAATGAAACGTCTTCCACCGCGTGCACCAAACCTGCTGCGCTGTTCAGACGAATACTCAAATTATTCACCTGCAGCAAACTGGCGTTTGACTCCTTGTGCTCCGGCTGCCTCACAGATTGGACTCCTTGATATCAAATCGGCTGCGCAAGCGGTCTCCGACAAAGTTTAGTGACAACACCGTCAAAAACATGGTGACGGACGGGATCACCGCCACATGAGCTGCTGTTGCCAGATGGCGCTTACCTTCGGAGATCATTCCTCCCCAAGTGGGCTGTGGCGCCTCCACACTCAAACCCAGAAACGCCAACGCACTTTCAACAATTATCACCAAACCCATCGCAACCAAGCCATAAGCCAATACCGGCAGGATGACATTGGGCAATACTTCTTTAATCAGAATTCTGCTTGTACTTGCTCCCATAGCCTTGGCTGCCAATACATACTCGCGCTGCACAACTGACAAGGTATTAGCACGCGCGACCCGTGCGTAGGCGGGAATCCATAAAAAGCCAATGGCTACCGAGATCGCAAACAGACTCTGCCCAATAAAAGCCACCAGCGCCAGCAACAGAACCAACCAGGGGAATGCCAAAATGACGTCCAGCACGGCCATCAACGCACGTTCAAAGTGGCCGCGGAAATACCCGGCAATAATCCCCAGTGCACCTCCAATCAGCATCCCGATACTGACGGCTGTCAGCCCTATCACCACCGAGACCCTGGCACCATGAATCAGCCGCGCGAATATATCTCTGCCCAGACCATCCGCCCCCAACAAGTTACTGGTAAACGGTCCGTTCAAGCGATTGGCAATCACTGGATCCAGCGGATCACGGACTGGCAACCAGTCCGCAAACAGCGCACAAAATGCCACAATCAGTAACCAGACAACGGCCAGCCAGAAGCCCGGACCGAAGCGCCGACCAAACACCTGCTGCAAAGCGCGCGCAAAGTTCTGCGCCCTGCTTACAATTTTTGGATGCTTTTTAACCGGCATAACGCACCCTCGGATCCAGCAACGAATAACACAGATCTACCAAAAAATTAACCAACACATAAGCTGTCGCAATAAACAGTACAATGCCCTGCACCATCAGCAGATCGCGTTGCAGGATTGACTGGTACAACAGACGCCCGACACCGGGCAGTGCAAAAATCTCTTCCACAATAATTGCACCACTGATCACGCCACCCAATTGCAGCCCCACTACTGTCAGCAACGAAAACGATGATGGCCGCAGCGCATGACGGGTCAAAATGCGCCAAGCCGGCATGCCTTTGGCGCGCGCCAGTGTGATGTAGTCCTGCTGAAGGGTATCAATCAAATCCGTACGTAACAGTCGCATGTAAAGCGCCAGCTCTATCATTGCCAGTGATAAAGCGGGCAACAAGGCGTTGTGCAGATTTGCCAGGGGCGAAACCGAAAAAGGTATCCAGCCTGTGGCTGGAAACCAGCCTAGGGTCACAGCAAAAATCAGAATCAGAAAAATTGCCATCATAAAACCAGGCACGGACATCAGCGCAAAACCAATACCACTGATGGTTCTATCCAGTTTTGACCCTGCAAACGAGGCTGACAACATGGCCAGAGGGATCGCTATTGACAGTGCAATCACAATCGCCATCAGCCCAAGCTGCACGGTTACCGGCAATCGCGCGAGAATTGCATCCATGACCAACTGGCCGGTCATCGGTGATCGACCAAGGTCGCCCGTCAGCGCACCCCCCAGCCAATCAAAATAACGAATCAACAACGGCCGATCGAGGCCCAATTCCAGCCTGAGCGCTGCGATAGCCTCCGGTGACACACCTGCGCCCAGAATCAATACCGCCGGATCACCTGGCAACAGACTGACTAACATAAAGGTAAAAAGCGAGACAGCCAAAAGCGTTCCTATCAGCCAAGGCAGCTTGCGCAGCAACATCTTCATTATTACTCGTCCCCCTCACGGGCAGCACGTTCAGCCGCCAGCGCCGCATCATCCAGCAGCCATACTTGCGCCCAACTTACTTGGGCAACCGGCATACCGTCGCCCATCCGCCCATCAGGGAATGTCCAGTCCTTTATATTTCTGACCCGAGGATTCGCAGCAACTGCGGCAGGTGTTGATCCTGTCCAGGTGTTGGGTACTTGTTCTGCGAGCAATAATAATATTTGTTCAACTGCTGCATAGCGCGTCTCTAAGTCCGGTGCTAGTTGCAATATTTCCAGATTTTGTTGAATCACCGGATGGGTAAAATTGGTGTAATTCAGCGGCTGCCCTTCAATCGGACCAAAGTCATTACTGAAAATAATGTAGGGATCTTGCTCGTTACTCGAGCGCCAGCAGGTCACCATGTAGTCGCCACTGATNNGCACTTTGAATCTGCGTCGCCTGCTCAACCTGCCGCAAGCGCACCTCAAAACCAACCGCCCCCCACAGCGCCTGATACATTTGTGCAAGATCTATCAAACTTTGCTCAGGCAGACACATCAACTCAATGGAGACTGCTTCACCTGCCGCTTTGCCGTCTGAGCGTTGCGGGTCATTCACGTATTGCTGCAGCAACTCCCGGGCCTTCGCCTGATCGCGTTGCGGCCAGGCTGCTGCGGCCCTCGCGGAATACCAAACATTATTTTCATTGAAGTACTGAGTCTGTACCGGGGAAATGCCGCGACCGCCTAGCACTTCAATGAGCACCTCAGGGTCAAGCGACCAAGCCAGTGCCTGACGAACGCGCGCATCGTCGACGGGCGGGCGCTGCGCATTAAAAATTGCACTACCACTGCTATTGCCAATCTGTTCATACAAATGAATGCCTGACATTCCTCGCAAACGCGCAACGATATGTTGTCGCAAGGTCTGAATCACATCCATATCATTGGAGATCAGACTGGCAAGCCGGGCATCCTCATCAGGAAGGGGGCGAAATGTGATGGCATCCAGGTAGGGCAAACCTTCTCGCCAATAACGCTCGTTACGTTTAAGTTCCAGTGCGTCATCGCGGCGCCAGCTCACCAGTTGAAACGGTCCGGTGCCGACAGGATACAAGCCTGCTTCATCGCCATAGCGCTGCACCGCAGTGGGCGATACTGGCCAGCCGACTGCGCGTGTCAGCATATCCGGAAATGGCGCAATACCTTTACTGAGGAAGTACACTACACGCAGGTCATCCAGCACTTCCACGCGCACAACATCACGGATAGAACCAAATGTTACCGATCCCTGGCGCTTGTGCAGGTTATCAAAATTCCACTTGATGGCCTCAGCATTCAGAGGCGTACCATCATGAAACATTACGCCGGGGCGCAGGGTTAGTGTCCATTGGTCAAAACTTTCGTTAGGCACCAAAGACTCAGCAAGATAGGGTTGGAAACGGCCCTCGTGATCGAGGCGAATCAGCGGATCAAACAAGGCCATGGCTACGGTCAAAGCGGCAGGTGCCACATGATTACCGCGTCCCGGCAGCCAATTATTAGTTTCGCCCTCCAAGGCAACGCGCAAATGCCCACCGTGCATGGGTTTGCCAGGATCTAAAGGAGGTTGATTGTCACCGAGCCCACCGGGGCCCGCAGGTGAACATGACGCTAACATGAGAGCAAACGCAATACACGCCAGACCAGCACGCAAAGCCACACTCAACTGATCAATCCTTGATGTCAGTATCCCTTGTTTCTCAATCACAAACTCCTCCCGTTTTGTTGTAGTGTCAGGTAAGAATTAACTCACCGTACTAAACAGCAAAACGAGGGGTAAAACAAGAGCTACATCAAGCAAGCCTAATCAATGTAATGTGGCATGCGGTGGACGGACTAAACCGGTAGCAAAATCAGGATGCAGCAAATCTGTTTGTTTAACCATCAACAGATCATGTCGATCCAATTTGTCGTACTCACCGATTGAAACCACATCGATTTCATCCAGCAACACCCCAACAACATCTTCACCATCCATATCAACAACCACACAACGCTTGAATCCATCCACCGTGTTCAGTGCAGCAAAACTGCCCAGATCGCACAGGTGCGGAGGATAACGACCGACTGAATCCAGCAAGATCCCTTCTGATGCGTAGGCGGTGCCAAAGCCGGCGGCAGCAACCACGTGAATAATGTCGATTATCTCGGGATCTGTCAGATCAACACGGACAGACTCAACAGCTGGCGCATTAGCACCCTGTTGATGGTATGTGACCAGTTTAAGAAACAGGCTCATATCGTCCTGGTTCCATTCCAGCATCTCTTCCCGCTCAGAGCGACTGCTGTCCGAGGAAAAACTGACTACGCTGGTTTCGATGGTCAGATCGCGAGACTCCTCTTCCTCATCTTCGGACTCAAAAGGTACAACCATCGATACCATGCAAAAGCCTTCGCTGGACTCGGGGCTGAGGCGCCAAAGAAAAGGAATATTACCGGAGAGTTCAACCATAATGCGTCAGACCCTTTAAAATCATGTCAAAGTACAATATCACTAGTCTCCGGATTCCACCAGCAGAAAACCAGTGTCTGAACAGTAGATATGGGCATCCTGGTAACAAATCGATGACAGAAATACGTCCGTAGTTCACAACGTCAATCTGACAGAAAGGTCAACACTAAAAACCCCAAAATTAGCCAAAAGATCGATTGACTCTGCGCGTTTTGTGGTGAACATTTTTGATGCAATTTGTTGTCCACAGAATCTGTGGATAACTCAGTGGATAAGTTGCTTACAAGCGCAAAAAATGCTTGTTATATGGCGTCTTGAGTCAAATTGATCATTTTTTGTACAAGCATAATATCTTTATATTTCATATAGTTATGATTTTTATATAGCAATTTCCGCACTTGCTAAAGATTTGATACATTTGATTGACAGTACTGACATCAATGTGCATAAAACACTCTAAGCTTAACAGCCAACTACAAAATTGAGCGTTTTCTCTATGTTTTTACTACGGTTTTCCGCTCTATAATCAAGCCATCCAAACCAATAATAGAATGCCAGACAAACAACACTCCGGAGTTCAAATGAGACGCAGGTATATCTATCCAATCGTTGCCGCCCTTTTATTGGGCATCGTTGCAACTGCTGTGGCAATACAGTCACATAATGATGCACGTTTGTCCGCAAACATGTTGGTCGCTGACGTCAGCAACACCGTGTTGACCACTTGGGACCCGGAATTGATCCTCGTCAACGCGCATGGCAGCCTGCTGGAGGTTTCTGATGAGGATTTCTATCAGGTTTATTTCAATGCGCTGCGTAGGCTCGGCACATTGGAAAATCTGGATGATGCTCTGTTTACTCTTGACCTGCCTCCGCTATGGAGTTTTTGGAGCGCAGATACCGCCACGGCCAGTTATACGCTCAAGGCAAGGTTCTCAAACGGCGAAGCGGATGTCACCATCAAGTTGCTCAGGGAGGATGGTCGATGGTGGTTTACCGAATATCTGGTGCTGACCGCATTGATGGCGGCCTAAATTAAGTCAAGTATTTAGTCTGGTTCGCTATCACCAGTGGGTCGCTTGATCCTAGAAAAAAGAAACCCTAGCAACTTGATACCGGTCACCAACAGCGCGGCAGAAATTAACACGCCAAGTAGCAACAAAACACTGCCTATCAGAAAACCAATAAGCTCTTCTCTGGAGATATCGTAGGATACCGTTAGGGCCCATAATGAGGTCAACGCAATTGCGAGACCGGCAAAGGTCGCTCTGAGCAAAAAGGGTATTCTTCGACGCCGGGGCCTCGTATCACTTGTCTGATCGCTGTTTTTCACTTTATTTTTTCCGGTCGATTGCCTGAAGCTTTGGCTGCCCATCCAAGTCTGCAAAAGTGACTGTACATAACGGATATTGTGAACATCCCCAAAACACACCCGCTTTACTTTTTCGCTGTTTCAGCAGGTGGCCGCACGTCGGACAACGCCAAGCTTTAGCGGGCTTGCCGTCCTGGTCAGACAGGGTGACCTTACAACCTTTGTTGTAGCCCGTACAGTACCAATAATTGCCATCCGCCTTAACCATCGGCCGCGTGCATACCGGGCACCTGAATTGCTCATCAGGGGTCTCTGAGGGCTTGCCATCGATATCGTACAAACGCGCATCACATGATGGGTAGCTTGAACACCCCCAGAACGGACCCATTTTGCCAACAATACGACGCATTGGCTGTTTGCAACGCGGACAAGGATACACACGCACCGGCTTATCAGGCGATGAAGCAGTGGTGTGATCTATCGGATCGTCACTCATGCGCGTCACTCGTTTACGCTGGCCAACGGGCCAGTCAAGTGTGATCAGTGTTCAAATATCGTGCTAGGCACGCCAACAACTGGGTATTTTCACGTTCAGTCCCCACGGTAATACGCAATTTATCGCGTAGCCGGGATTGATCAAAATAGCGCACAAGAATGGCATCATCCTTGAGTTGCTGATAAAGGCGACGAGCCAGGCTGTCGTTGTCTGTGGCGCTGTGCTGCGCGGGCACCGTTGCCAATACGAAGTTACTTTGACTAGGCATGACACTAAAGCCAAGCTGCTCTAGCGCCAAGGTTAATCGCACTCGCTCATTGCGCACCAATGCCCAACTTTGAGCCGCCTCATCACGTGATTCCATGGCGGCCTGCGCCAATTGCTGAGACAAAAAATCTGTGTTGTAACTATCACGCGTTTTATACAACATCGGCTCCAGCAAGGATGCCGACGCGATGCCATAGGCAAAGCGCAGCCCGGCCAGGGAATAACCTTTGCTCAAGGTTCTGAGCAACATGACATTGTCAAATTCCTTGATTAACGGTACTGCATTGTATTCCAGTGCCGGATCCACAAAATCCACATAGGCTTCATCAATGACCAGCACCCCCTTAAACTCTGCTGCCAATTGCCTCAATTGCTTGACTGGCACCAGCTTTCCAGAGGGAGCATGCGGGTTTACAACAAACGCCAGCTTCGCCCCTTCAGCGTTAAGGCGCGCAGCAAAGTCTTGTGGCAAGGTCCAATCATCTTTTAATGGTATGCGCGCAACCTGGCAACCCTGAACCGCCGCCAGCACGGGATACAAAGAATAACTCGGCTCCGCCATGCCCAGAATCTGACCTGCATCCACAAACGTGGTGATAGCTAGTCTGAGCAACTCGTCACCGCCATTGGTCGCCATGATATTGTCGCGGTTGACACCGTGAAGTTTAGCTGCTGCATCGCGAAAACCATTGGCAAATGGTTGAGGATAGCGTCGAAGATCTTCCACCTTGAGATTGCGCAGTACCGTGGCTACGGCGTCTGTGGCGGGATAGGGATTTTCATTGGTATTCAGCTTGATAACCTGTTTATGGGTTGGTTGCTCACCCCAGGTATAACCTTCCATGCGCCGAATATTAGCTCTTTCGTAGTTCATTCCGGGTCTGCCTGCTGATACGTAAGTGTTCGGTTGTTCCAACCCTGTCTCCAGCGCTGTTCGCCTCGTTCAGGCGGTGCATTGGCTATGCGCGTTGCCAGCACTTCTCTGGCTGAGCGGGCAAATTGGTCAAGCAAAGGTGCGTCGGATTCTGCTTGCAGCATGTTTTCCAGCACTTGCAGCAACCCCCAGCCCTCACCTTGGTAGCGTTCGCTGACAGCAACGCCCTCGCCCTTGAAGTTGACGTAGTCTATCAGGGCATACATGCCTTTTGGCACATCGGCATTAGCCAGTGCATAAAACAGTCTGCTGACCTCATCGGGTGATGTGCTGGCCGCGCTGATCAACGGCAAACTGTGCTGTAGTCGTCGAATAATAAACTCTGCTTGTATGCCCCTGGTATCCCATAAAAACTGGCGCAGCTCGGTCAATCGGGGGCCGCTCTGATCCGCATTAAATGCGTCGCGGCTTGCCCAAGGCGAATTCCAGCCATCCAGCCCTGATATCCATGCCGGGATATCTACGCCGCGCGCCACGTAATAGCCCAGCAGATCCGGAAAACTTTCAACAAAACGTTCCTGCTGACCTGCTCGATACCAGATAAAGTGCCCGATTCCCAGCGATGGGAAGTCTTCGCCCGCATTCCAACTGGTCAGGCAACTGATCTGACGATTACATTCATTGGCAAAAATACGGTCGGCAACCCATGCTGCCTGCTCATCACTCAGTTCGGGCAACTGCAGCGCCTGATTTTCTTGGGCAGATGTCTCTTGCGCAGTCAGCAACAAGGACAACACCAGTACCATCCCGGATAAAAAATTGACCACCGTGTCTCCAACTGACTTCACAGCAAACTGCATGACAAAATAAGCGCATCTTCGCGAAAAGTGCTTCCGGTTTCGGCAGGATAGTACCCTCGGCGCTCACCCACCTGCACAAAGCCCTGACTGTAATACAACGATCGCGCTGATTCATTGGAAGGGCGCACCTCCAAAAAACAAGTATCCGCACCCAGGCGCCGGGCTTCTTTCAACAAGTGCTTCAGCATTCGCCGACCATACGACTTGCGGCGCGCATCAGGATGCACACACAGCGTTAACAGGTGGCTTTCACCAACCGCCGCACTTAATACCCCGTGCGCCAATATTCGGTCACGGGTAGCTAACACCCAGCATTCGTAACCCGCGCGCAGGCAATCGAGAAATACGCGTTTGCTCCACGGATTGGGGTACGAAATTTCTTCATTTCGGACAACAAGATCAAGGTCACTTGGTCGCATACGCCGGCAGATAACCTGACTGGGATCGGTAATCGTTTGAAACATGGTAGTCAGGTCCGACCTAGTCGCTCGCGCAGAACCTGCATGGATTGCCAAGCTGCTCGTTTAAGACCGGCATCTTGTTCCATCGTGTGCAAAGCGTGTGTACACAACATCGCAAGATCATATTGCCGATGAATTTTGAGCTGCCCGACGGCGACCTCCTCAGTTTGCAAGCGGGATTGTTGAAGAAACCACGGCAACTGATCACTCAGCACTAAAAGCATAGCGCTATGCTGTACCCGCAAGCGCCTCGCAATAAAACCTTCAACTGCCTGCTGGGCTGCGTTTGCATCCGCGGCCAAATCAGGATCATCAGCAAATGGCCAGTGAAAACTTTGCTCCTCCAGGCCCAGTGACTGCCAGGGTTCGTACAAAGCTACCAACATCCGCTGCAACATGACGCGGCAGTTTGATGACAAACGACTGACACCTGGCGGCAACATGGCCAACACCGACAGACGTTTATCAATGGCAAACCAACTAAACCCAAAAGGCTCCGCGACCTGTTGAGTAAGGAGTGGCTGCGCTTGTGGCGCACTTGCTTGCGCGCGCGTGGCGGTTTGATGGTTCGCTGGAAAAGTGGCCGAATGGGCGTCAAGAATGGGCGCTACTGGCGGCTGCGCCACACCTGTTGAGGCCTTCAACTGTTTCAGGACATCTGCCGCAGCACTCGCGCCAAACTTGGCTCTGCTGTCATCAGGCACCCTCGCCTGCTCAGGCCTGGCAGCAAGTGCAGCGGTCAGTTCAGCTTGGGACTCTGCGCCAGGTTTGCTGTCATGTAAGGCGATAGCCGTTGATTGAACGCATATCTCATGAGAAGGCGCCGCACCCGGTAACGCATAACGCGGGAACCAGCAGGTAATGCCGGTTTCTTTCAGCAGATTTTGGCGAAGCTGTTCAGCTGCCATAATGATGCGCCTGTCGAGAACAATGTGGGGGCACGATCGGTAACCCCGATGTGGCCAGCATTATACGGCACCTGCGAGCCGGTTGTCTGTCGGTCGTAAACATGTTTGAATCTGCGCCTGTGCCAATCAGCCTGATTGTCAGCACCAGACTTTTTTTCCATCGGAGGTAATGGCAACTGACTGTCAGAGCATTAGACAACACTGATTTCTGTACCCGTTGGTGCCTCACAAACTGGCATGCAATAACAATGGAAGGGGCAACCTGATGAAAGCCTTATTATGCAAATCCTACGGACCGCCCGAAAATCTGGTCATAGAAAAAGTTCCAGATCTTGAACCCGGCACCGGCGAAGCAGTTGTGCAGGTTTACGCTGCCTCTTTGAATTTTCCGGATACTTTACAAATTCAAGGCAAGTATCAGTTCCAGCCCCCTATGCCGTTTTCTCCTGGCTCAGAGGTCGGTGGTGTCGTCCTGAAGCTTGGACAAGGCATCACCGGCTTTAGTGTGGGCGATCGCGTCATGGCAACCCCTTCGATTGGCGGCATGGCAGAACAGGTGTGCTGCGCGGCAGCCGGCTTAAGAAAGATCCCGGACAGTATGGATTTTAAAACTGCAGCAGGTTTTGCGATGGTTTACACCACGTCTTACCATGCGTTGAAACAACGGGCACGCATCAAGCCCGGTGAAACCTTACTGGTGCTGGGTGCCAGTGGTGGCGTTGGCATGGCGGCTGTTGAGCTGGGCAAATTGATGGGGGCGCGTGTTATCGCAGCAGCCAGCAGTGATGAAAAGCTGGCGTTTGTTAAACAGGCTGAGCCCGATGACTTGCTGAACTACGGTGACGGTGACCTGAAAGAAAAAGTCAAAGCACTGACCAATGACCGCGGTGCAGACGTGATCTACGACCCGGTGGGCGGCGATCTTTTTGATCAGGCCACCCGCAGCATTGCATGGAATGGACGTTTGCTGGTGGTCGGATTCACCAGCGGGCGCATCCCCTCCTATCCTGCCAATCTTGCGTTGCTGAAAGGCAGCTCCATGATTGGCGTTTTCCTCGGTCGCTTCCGCAAAGAAGAGCCGGAAGAATATGAGCGTAACTTCCAAGAATTGTTCAATATGTACACAGCGGGCAAAATCACACCTATTGTGACCGAATCGTTTGCATTCGACGATTATGTTGCCGCCTTTAGCGTGTTCCGCGACCGCAAAGTAATGGGTAAAGTAACATTCGAGATTCGCAAAGAGTGATCAATCCATTTTGACTGAGCATGCGCTCCACTGAGCTAAAGCACGGGACAAACGCCCTTGATTCGGACTATTGCCGACGTATAATGCAGCTGTTTCGTCAACAGCCTGTATAGTGATCAAGCACATAACCCATGTTAACAGCACAACAAATTGAACAAGATCTGATCGCGCTCAAAGATATCGTAATAAAGCTCAGATCACCGGGATCACCACTGGCGGTTACCACTAAAATGATCAACGGCATAGAACTGCCGGTGTTCGAAAATGTACCTAAAAACCTGCGTGAAGTGTACCTGACGGGTCTGCAGGCAGCCGACAGAGACTTTCTGGTGTATGAGCAAGAGCGCTATACCTTTCGTCAATCTCTTGAGATTGCCGAAGCCATGGCGCAGGTGCTGATCAATCAATTTCAGATACAAAAGGGTGACCGTGTCGCTATTTGCTCACGCAACTACCCTGAATGGTGTCTGGCATTTATGGCCATCACCATGATGGGTGCTGTGGTGGTGCCAATGAACTCATGGTGGCAAAGCAATGAGTTGATTTTTGGTCTGAAAGACAGTGGTGCCAAAGTGTTGTTTGCCGATCAGGAGCGCATCAACACCTTAAAACCGGTGATGAATCAGACTGACGTGCAGATCATTGCCATCACACCCGATGACACCAGCGCCGAGTTACCCGAGTTTTATGCCTTGGTGGAAGACGGCAAGAAAGGTCCTCGCATTAACCTCGACAGCCTGAATGTAGAACCTGACGACAATGTGTCGATCATGTATACATCCGGCTCTACCGGCACGCCCAAAGGCGTTTTGTCTACGCACCGGAACATTGTTAACGCCATTTACAGCTGGGTTTTTGGCAAAGAAACCATGGATACCTTGCGCCCGGAACTGGTCGAAGCAAATCCTGAATTTGACCCTGCCATTCTGTCAAACGTGCCCCTGTTTCACGTCACAGGCTGCCATGCCCAGTTCCTGGTCTGTTTTGTTTATCAGCGCAAATTCGTGATGATGTACAAATGGAATGCCGAAAAGGCGCTGGAGTTGATCGAGAAGGAAAGGCTATCGGTTTTACACGGCGTGCCCACCATGACCTGGGAAGTCATGAACTCGCCCAATTTTGAAAAAACTGATCTTCGCAGCCTGCGAATAGTGCAAAGCGGTGGAGCTTCCCGGCCGCCAGGGCATCTGACCCTGATGCAGAAAAAATTTGATCCTATCGTTCAGCCAGGGCTTGGATACGGTTTAACCGAAACCAACGCCATTGGCGCCACCATTACGGGTGCATTTTATCTATCAAAACCTGAAAGCACTGGCCGCCCCACACAACCCGTCACTCAAATTCGGATAGAAGACGAACACGGCAATGAATTGCCCGCTGGCAAAATCGGTGAAATCTGCATCAAAGGTGCCACTGTCATGAAAGGGTACTGGAATCGCCCTGAAGACACGGCCGCGGTGATCAAAGACGGTTGGTTCCACACGGGTGATCTCGGCCTGTTGGATGAACATGGTTTTGTAGTGATTAAAGACCGGGCAAAAGACATTGTTATCCGTGGCGGTGAAAACGTAGCGTGCGCGGAAGTCGAGTACGCCTTGTCTGAGCATCCTGATGTATTTGAAGTCGCCGTTTATGGCTTACCCGACGAACGTCTTGGGGAAATTGTAGGCGCCACCCTCATGATCAGACCCGGTGTTTCGCTTACACCAGAGCAATTACAAACCTTCCTCAAGGTTCACATCGCGCACTACAAGATCCCCAGTCATATCTATCTGCAAACAGAGCAACTGGAGCGCATCGCCAGCGGAAAAATTGCAAAAAAAATACTGCGACAGCAGGCGATCCAACGACTTGGACTCAGCTGAAAAAAAAGCGATTCAAGCTATTGCAATCTGCACTTTTATAACCATAATTCGCAACGTGAACGCCGGGCCAAAAATAGATCCCTATAGGGCAATATTTTTGGCACACAACCTGCTTATCACACTCTGTTGTGCAGGAATTTCCGCCCCTGCCAATAAACAGAGCGCTGGATGGTGGCCTATCGTAAAAACGCGGCAGGCCATATGCTCACATAAAATCCGCCTGTCGGGCTTTAACAGAGAGTATTCATATGAAAGGGCATCCGTGGGACGAGTTAGCAGATAATGCAAAAGACTTTTTTGATGCAGGTGGATTTACACCCGATGCAGAGTTTGACGACGAGCCGATAGATAAAAACTCTCAGCGCCGTCGCTTGACCGATTTGCGTCGACGTACAGAAGAGCGACTCGACTGGAAACGAATGTATGGTGATCTCCAATTTGATGATATGGAAGATGACCTGGTGATGAAAGACAGCGATAACGCCGACTATTTTGATGATCCAACAGACGACGTTATCGACGACTAACCTGACGGTGTGAAGAGCAAGTCTTTATTGCTCTGACATCAAGAGCGCTTATGACCTATTGTGTAGCCATCGCAGTCGATGCTGGGCTGGTATTCTGTTCAGATTCCAGGACCAACGCTGGCATCGATCAGGTCAGTACCTACAGCAAAATGCACCGTTTTGGTGTGGATGGTCAACGCCAGTTTGTCATCATGTCTGCAGGCAACCTAGGGACAACCCAAGCCACCATTGCGCGTATCAAACGCGACATCAAAGAACGTGCCACCGAAAGCCTGCTCACAGTTGCTACCATCAGTGAAGCTGCCGAATACTTAGGTGCCATCAGCCGTGCCGAACAAGAGAAACATGCGGCACGCGGCGTGGGTTTTGAAGCCAGTTTTATTATCGGCGGCCAGATTGCTGGGAAAAAACACCGGATCATGATGGTATATCCGGAAGGCAACCACATCACTAGCTCACATGACACGCCCTACCTGCAAATTGGCGAAAGCAAGTATGGCAAGCCGATCCTTGACCGAATCTTGACCCGTGATCTGAATCTGGACACATGCGCTCTATGTGCACTGGTCTCAATGGATTCCACCATGCGCAGTAATCTCAGTGTGGGTCCGCCTATCGAAATTCTGGTATACCGCACTGATACACTTGCGCTGGACACTCCTCTGCGTTTTGACGAAGGCAGTGAGTTCCTTCGCGAAGTCAAACGCAGCTGGGATCAACGTCTAAAAGAGGCCTTCCGACAGATGCCACCGTTTGCTTGGGCGGCCGCCTGGGAGAAAAATAGCCACCGCGCCGCAATCAGCAACGACGATCAGGATTAAGCATAAAAAAAGGCGCCCTGAGGCGCCGGTTTTTGAGATGCGATTATCGCGCGTTGCGCAAACGCTCTATGCGCTCTGCCAGTGGCGGATGCGACATAAATAATTTAGATGCATTGTTATTGATTCCAAACGCCACCAACTCATCGGGCATATGGGTAGGCTGACCATTCTTCAAGCGCTCCAGCGCGGCAATCATGTTTTGACGACCCGCCAACGCTGCTCCGCCCGCATCAGCCCGGTACTCACGCTGACGGCTGAACCACATCACAATCATCGAAGCCAAAATACCCAGCACCAGTTGTGCAACAATCGAGGTGATAAAAAACGCGGGACCATGGCCACTTTCCGTTTTAAATACTGCGCGATCGACCACATGACCGATGATTCGAGACAGGAATATTACAAAGGTGTTAACTACGCCTTGGATCAGGGTGAGAGTCACCATATCGCCATTAGCCACGTGACTGACTTCATGCGCCAGCACGGCTTCAGCTTCCTGTTTGGTCATGGTATTGAGCAAACCGGTACTCACTGCCACCAGCGAACTGTTTCGTGTTGCACCCGTTGCAAAGGCATTGACCTCGGGCGAGTCAAAAATCGCAACCTCTGGCATACCAATGCCAGCTGCTTTGGCTTGGGCAGCGACCGTGGTTAACAGCCACTGCTCAGTCGCGTTGCGTGGTTGCGTGATCACTTGCGCCCCGGTAGAGCGTTTCGCCATCCATTTAGACATGGCCAGCGACATAAAGGAGCCACCAAAACCGATGACAGCCGAAAACACGAGTAGCGAGTTGTAATTTAATCCGCTGCCACTTTCATCCAGAATTCTGTCTACACCCAGCAGGCGTAACACAAGGCTCAGGACCAACAGAATGGCTATATTGGTTAACAAAAACAGGGCGATTCTTTTCATGCTTGCTTTACCTCAATCTACAACAGAATCAATCACTTTTTCATAAAGCGGAGCAACTTTGGGCATTCCTACAAACAATCCGTGGAAATGCTTTTGCACCCGCGCCATATTTATTACAGAAATGCCACTTGCAAACCCGAACCACACATAAAGACCGTTTAAATCACGAAACATCGCAGGGATATAATGAGGCCCCGCAATCGTACCTTCAAGGTAGTGCTGATATAAAATTGGTATATCGTCCAGCGTGACTTTACCAACAAACAACATCGGCAGTATCTCTGGGACACCAGAATGAATAGCACTGCGAATGAAATTAACATTCTCCACAAAACCACGCAAATAGGATAAATCCTTGGTAAATACAGATCCACCGCTCAGCGTGCCACCTCTGAACACACGTTGAGTAATTTTCCAGGCTTCCTCAGTACGCATGCCCCGCGCAACAAAAAACCGATATACCTCAATAAAATCAGCACCCTGCTCTGCCATGTCAACTGCCACTACCCGATCACTGACTTTTAAAGCGCGATGCGGGTACGAGCTGAATGTCAGCGTCTCCATTAATACGGCGAGTCCCTCTTGGCAGGCTGTTACACGCGGCGAACCCACACTCAACCAACTTGCCCAGGGTTGTTTCCGACCGTTTAAGGTCGTGCCCACATGCACCCAACCCTCATGCACCTCAAGCACCTGCAGATCAATATCCGTAAACTCCACGTCCTGATTGATCTTGATGTAATCGCCACCAGCCGCCGCGTCCGACACAATGCCATCACTCAGAATCACCCGGATGTCACCGGGTTGGAAGTAATTGCCAAGTTTGTTTTGCAAAATCTCTACGGCCGTAGCGGCTGGAATATGGCGCTCGTAGGGGCGACTGAGATGATCGGCCGCCGGCAATGAAAAAATTTCACACAGACTTTCACCAAGTTGACGCAAGGTTTTGCGATCACCCCTCAGATGATCACGTGCCGAACCATACAAGGCGCGACTGTGATCACCAAACGCGGGCGTACCTCTGGTACACAGCAACTCGATGACCAACAGGTATTGATCAATGGTGCTGCACAAAATTCTGCCCAAGCCATCCGCACGCCCCAACGAGCGACGCACTTGTTTTCTCAAGTCTTTGAAACGGTCACGCAGCACATCAGGTTCAAACCCGAGATTAATGGTGCGGTAATAGTCTTGGTTGATCAGCGGCATCTCCCTGCCAGCTTCGGATAAAAACCGGCCTTTTGCCGATGCTGGCCACTTGATAGCGTCCAGAATACGAATAGGTTTCTGCAGCTCAATCAGACGATCTGACAGTGTTTTGACGCGTTGCTGATAATCAGCCAGATTCATGGACTCACAACCACAGACTTGATGTTAGTAAACTCCCGCAAGCCAAAGTGACTCAGTTCGCGCCCAAAACCGGAAGCCTTTATACCACCAAATGGCAGCCGTGGGTCGGACTTTACAAAGTCATTGACCACGCAATTGCCTGCCTGCAATCGTTCTGCTGCGATCGTGCGTCCACGAGCGATATCACGTGTAAAAACACCCGCCCCCAACCCGAAGACCGACTGGTTAGCAAGTGCAATCGCTTCACTTTCACTGCGCACACGCACCAACGCTGCCACCGGACCAAACAATTCCTCATCAAAGGCTGGCATGCCCGGCCTCACCTCACCCAACACAGTGGGTGGATAAAATGCATCGCGCTCCGCAGCAGGAATAATTAATCCTCCACAGACCAGTACCGCGCCCAGACGCACACTTTCAGATACCTGCCGGGCAAGATCGTGCGCCAGATCAGGTCTGGCCAATGGGCCGATGTCCGTATCAGCCAACATGGGATCACCCAAACGCTGAGCTCTGAATGCTGCTGCAAATTTTTCGGCAAATTCGCCATACACATGATTGTGCACCAGAAAGCGTTTAGCTGCGATGCAGCTTTGGCCGTTATTGAGCAGGCGACTGGTCACACATTTCTCAACCGCCAAATCGATATCAGCATCCTCCAGAATCAGATAGGCATCACTGCCACCCAATTCCAATACACATTTTTTTAACGATTGCCCAGCACATGCCGCTATTTTTCGACCCGCTTCTGTGCTGCCCGTAAAGCTGACCGCGTTAACCAGTGGATGCTCAATCAGCGGCGACGCCTCTGAACCGCCCACAAGCAGCGTTCTCATTAAATGTTCGGGTATGCCTGCATCACGGCACAGTGATTCAATGGCCAGCGCACAACCGGGCACATTGGATGCGTGTTTGAGCACCACGGCATTACCCGCCATCAATGCCGGCACCAGACAACGAAACACCTGCCAGAACGGAAAGTTCCACGGCATGATGGCAAGCACAATCCCGATAGCTTGGTAACTGACAAATCGTTCGACGCCGTCAGTCGCCACAACGGCCTCATCCTTGATCATGGCGGGTCCGTGTTCGGCATAGTAATCACAGACCGCAGCACATTTTTCAACTTCAGCCAGTGCACTCGCCAAGGTTTTGCCCATTTCGAGCGTGGCAAGTGTGGCAAGTGCGCGCTGTTGTTTGCGCAACGCAATGGCCATGGACCTCAGCAACCCGGCTCTATCGCTGATAGCGCTGGTTTGCCAAAGTGTTTGCGCGGCACTCGTTTTGAGCAAAAGGGTATCCAGTTGCCTGAGATCAAACCGGGCATAGCTGTTTAGCTGTTCGTGAGTAAAAGGATTAACACTCGTCATGTCGGCAAGAGCTTGGGTGTTCATATCAAATACCTGCTGTTTTCAAAAGTATACCCCATAAGGCGATAACTCGGGGCTTGCAGACAGAGACCGGAAACCCGGCGCGACTGGCATCGGCAGTCAGCAGAGGTTAAGCTGTGACCCTGTAAAAGTAAGTTAGTACGTCACACAATTTGGCTTTCCCGAGCATTAATCCAGTATGACCGGCAGTAGAGATTGAGATTGAAACTTCAGGTAATTTATACAGCCATCGGCATCGTATTACCCCTGGTTCTGATGCCGCTGCCAGCACAGGCACAAAACCCTGTCCCGCAGATCAATATCAGCGGGGCAACCGGTGCGCTCGAACAAAATATCCGCGCACACATCGGCAATCCGGATGCACGTTGCCAGGCTACCCAGCGCACACTCAACAGGTTAACACCTACAATTCGACGTGACGTAGAACGCGCGGCGCAGGCCCTGGGTTACTATGGACTCAGTCAGGAAATCACCTTGCTTGAAGCGCCTTCCGCCACCGCCCCAGATGCGGCGCCCACGTGCTGGCAACTCAACATTTCCCTTGTGCCCGGCGAACCCGTCCGCATTGGCGATGTCAATATCAGCATCACCCGCGCCGAGCACAGCGCCCTGTTTGCAACGGTGCTGGCGACGCCTGTTTTGCAGCGCGGCCAACCGCTGGACCACAGCCAGTATGAGCGCCTGAAAGCCATGATCAGCAGCCATGCTATCGAAAATGGCTTTTTCTCAGCACGTTTTGTGCGCTCCGAACTGTCTGTAGACCTGGAAAACCAGCAGGCCAACGTTGATCTGATGTTTGATCCGGGCGAGCGCTACCGTTTTGGACAGATCACTATCAGCCCGCTTGAAGATTTGTCTGAGGGATTTCTATCGCGATTTCTGACTTTTGAGCCTGGTGATCAATACTCGTCTGAAGATCTGATCAAACTTCGACAAAACTATAACAACAGCCAGTATTTTAACCAGATTGCCGTCACGCCCCAGTTTTCTCAAGTTGAAAACCAGCAGATTCCAGTGTCGGTTGAACTGGTGCCCAGAGCCCGCAGAGCCTACTCCACTGGCGCGGGTGTCAGCACTGACAATGGCCCCAGATTCAGGCTGAACTATGAAGACAGATATATCAATCGGCGCGGCCATCGGCTTAATGGCGATCTGGCAGTGTCGACCCTGTTGCAGGAGCCCAGTGTCAGCTATGTCATTCCTTTGCAAGATCCGGTGAATGACAGCCTGCGTATCGCTACTGGGTTCCAGCGCCAGGAGACTGACAGTTATATCAGCAGCACAATGCGGGCAGGTGTTACCTGGCGCTCCCTGGTCTGGGACAATTGGGTCCAGAATGTGTTTATCAACTACCAGAGTGAAAAGGCCGAACTGACCAATGTGACCGCGGAAAGCCGCAATATTCAGACGCGCACCAATTCGACCATTTCGGGCGTCAACCTAGCACGCACGCGCACAGATGATCCCATAAACCCCACTAACGGCTGGCGTCTGTTTGCACAGGCAAGCGGTTCTCATGAACGCCTGCTGTCCGACATCAGTTTTGCGCAACTTTACGGCAGTGCAAAGATGATCCGAGCCATTGGACCGGGACGTTTATTGCTGCGCGCGGAAATTGCCACCACGGTGGCTGATGAATTGTTGGAATTGCCAGTGTCCGTGCGATTTTTTACTGGTGGTGATCAAAGTGTGCGTGGATTTCAGTATGGCGAACTGGGCGACACCAACGATCTAGGCGAGGTAGTTGGAGGGAAACACTTGCTGGTAGGCAGTATCGAGTACGACTACCGTATCTATGGGGGATGGTCAGTAGCTGCTTTTGTCGACACCGGCAATTCATTTGGTGACTTTGGCAAAATGGCGCTAAAAGAGAGTGCCGGGCTAGGTGTGCGCTGGTTGTCGCCCATCGGCCCAATCCGGTTGGATGTCGCCAAGGGCCTTGATAGTGGTGATTTTCGTTTCCACATCACCATGGGGCCAGATCTGTGACAAATGCTGTGAACGAGACCATGTCTGAGCAAAACAACAAACCCATCAAACGTCATTGGGGTACACGCGTGATGCGCGTGTTATGGCGTGTGACTGCGTCTGTTTTCCTGATCTTGTTGATCGCACTCAGCACCCTCAGCGCCTCGCTCGCCACACATCAAGGCAGTCATTGGTTACTTGCGCAACT
>DITX01000124.1:10856-21553 GCA_002422225.1 Gammaproteobacteria bacterium UBA6173 | reverse complement strand
GCCGGAACAAGTAGCAGAGCCCTTGATTCTTGATGAGCTACTTGATGCGTTTTTGCCGTTGCCGATCAGCTTGCGCTTGAGCAATGCGCGCATTGATGGTGCAACGCTGCGTTATGGCGAGCAACAACTGACCGTGTTGGCGCTGGTTGTTGATGCCAGCCTGATCGGCCAGACACTTCGGGTCAATCAGTTGCTTGTAGACACGGAGTCACTTGATGTTGACGCGCAACTCGCACTGACTTTATTCAGCCCTTACACCATCGAATCGGACATCAGCTGGCAGTATGCTGATGCACTGCTGGCCAATACGCCGGCGCCGTCTGGTCATTTGACCCTGTCTGGCGATTTGGATCGTCTGGGCATCAATCACCAACTCCTTGGCTGGGGTGATTTACAAAGTACCGGGACCATTACCCTAGATCTGGCGCGCCTACTTAATAACCGCGTTGATAACTTTGTTCCCAGCCTCGATATAGATCATACGCTGGCATCCCTGACCATCCCGGGGGCGGATCAATTTTTGATCAACTCATTGACATTACGCACGCAGGGGACGCCCGACTATCTCGGTCTATTCGGCGCAGCACACGTCATTGCAACGCCGTCGGCCGACGTCACTGTGGAAACCGATGTCAATTTACGTGCGTTTTTACGTGGCAGCGATCTGTCGATTGAAGAACTGGCATTACGCACCAGCACGGGTCTGATGGTCGTTGAAGGCGATATGTCTTGGACACAGGGGCTTTTGGCCACCTTGAACTATGACCTCAACGACAGCGCTCCTGCCAGCTACCTCGCCAACCTTCCAGAAAACATGAGTTTTCAGAATCTGAGTAGTCGCGGGCAACTCAGGCTACATCAATCACCCGCTCCGGAATCTGCTCTGCAAATCGCCTTTGTGACACCTGAGATTACGGCACTTTTAAATAGCTATCAGCTCAGCGGCGCGGGTTCACTCAGTATTGATGGCGAGCGTTGGGAGCTGAATGCATTTGAATTGCATAATGGTGATAACCGGATAGAACTCAGTGCTGTGCTCGACAACGTCAGTGGTGCGCTGCAGGCACGATTGGTGGTTGAAGCCCCTGAACCCAGCGCCTTTTTCCCGGATCTGCGGGCAAGCATTGTGGGTGAAGCCCGGCTTAGTGGCACGCTGGACAACCCGGAAATCGATGTTGATCTGACAGCCAACGCCATTGAACTGGGGCAGATTCGAGCACCGGAAATCACTATCCGAGGTCAAAATCGCGCCGGCATGAATGAACTTGAGCTCAATGGCAGCAATATCCGTTTTATGTTGAGTGATAGAACTGAATCCATTGACCAAATTATGCTGCGCTTGCGCGGCCAGCCAGATGCACACAATTTTTTGTTATTGCTGGACAGTTCACTCGCCCGGGTTCGCATAAACGCCGACGGCGCGTTGAATAACAATGCTTGGCAAGGCCGTTTACTCAGCAGTGAAGTGGCATCTGATTTTGGGCTTTGGCAACAATCTGCCCCAGCCGACCTGCAACTTCAGGCCAACAATATGGCGATCAGTGATGTCTGCTGGCTGATGCAATCAACCCGCCTGTGCGCACAGGCAGGGCTGACTGACAATAATGTGTTAACAGCAACGGCCAGTCTGATTGATTTCCCGCTGTCTGTTTTTAATCTGCTGCAATCCGAACAAACTATCGCTAATGAGGCAGACATCACTTTCAGCAACAGCAATGTAGACGACACACAACTGCGCTTGCCCTTCAGTCTGCCTGCGGGGATGGCGGTCGATGGTCAGATCACTGTTGATGCCAATGTGTCCGGGCCCCTCAACAATTGGCAAGATATGTCCATCAACATCAATGCCAACAGCAACGGTGACTTCTATGTCCGATCAGATATCCCCGACGAAAGCCAGCTGCTGGACGACGAGCAAGCCACGGCTTACGTGAATCATTTTGTCTGGCCATCCATGCGAATTGAAGCCAATCAAAACGCCGGCACTTGGCGTAGCAGCAGTCAACTGGAGTTTTTCCAGGACAATAGCGAAAGCGCACTACCACCCATGCGTGGCTTTGCCCGCACCAACGCGCAGATGGATGGTGATCAGACCCTGTCCGGTCAATTGCAATTGCAATTTGATGATCTGGGCTGGATTGAAGGCCTGGTGCCACAACTCAGCCAGGTCGGTGGCAGCTTAAATGGCCAACTGGATTTGGGCGGCACACTGGAGTCGCCACAGATCAGTGGCGACCTGAGCATTGCTGACGCAGATATGAATGTCGCTGCGCTTGGCATAGAACTGCGATCGCTGCAAGCCACACTGAACAGTGACGGTTCGGACCGGTTTCTCTTTAATGGCGTGATGAACTCAGGCACGGGCAGCCTGAATTTCTCAAGTGAAATTGACCGGCCATTCAGCGATACCCGTCAATTGGCTTTAAGGGTTGCCGGCACAGACTTTACGGTGGCCAACCTGCCCGACGTGCAACTTAATATCAGTCCTGATATTCAGATTACCGGCAATTCGGAAGGCGTGAGTCTCAGTGGACAACTATTTGTTCCCTTGCTTAATGCGCAGATCAGTACCCTGCCTGAAACGGCGGTGGATGTCTCCAGCGACGTTGTTATCACTCAAGCGCAGGGCAGCCCAGAAGTCCGCAATGCCGCGCTCTCCGAGCAGGCAATGCTGGGCGGCATCCCAATGTCGGGCGAATTGCGATTGGTATTGGGTGAGCAAGTGCGCGTGGCAGGGTTTGGTTTAAACGCGCAGGTGCGCGGGCAACTGGACATCAGTCAACGACCTGATGCAACACCACTGACTTATGGTGAACTGGAAGTTGTTGAAGGCAGTTTCGCAACCTACGGACGTACACTGACCATTGAGCAAGGTAAGTTATTGTTTATGGGCGGTTACGATAATCCGGCGATTGATATCAGAGCGGTTCGACACGTTGAAAACATGCGCGTTGGCGTGCAGATGAACGGTACGATCCGCAATATCAACAGCAGCCTGTTCTCGACCCCAACCTTGCCTGACGGCGACATCCTGTCGGTCATGATTACAGACCGTCCCATCGCAGAAATCGGCTCTCAACAGGATGGTAATGCACTGATTGGCGCGATGACCTCGCTTGGCATCAGTCAAAGTCAAGGTATCACCAGTCAAATCCAGAACCAATTGGGGCTGGATGCGTTCAGCATAAATAGCAGTGGCGATATGAATGATAGCAGTCTGATGCTCGGCAAATACATCACACCCAGAATTTTTATCCGGTATGCCGTTGGTTTGTTCGAAACAGAAAACAGTCTGGCTATCGACTATTCAGTCAATGATCGGGTCAAACTGGAGGCCAAGTCCGGTCAAGCTCAAAGTATCGATTTGACTTACACGGTTGAGCAGTAGTTACTTGCCAAAGTTCAGATTGATTGCTGACGCCGGCTGATCGTCGACCGGAATGACGTCCACTTCCACGGTCAACTCATGATCCCCGCCGCCCGTCATCACGCCTTTAAGCGGGGTGACATCGGCGTAATCCCTGCCCCAGCCCAGCACAATGTAACGCTCATCGGGCAGACAGCCGTTAGTTGGATCCAGCTCCAGCCATCCCCAGCCTGGGATAAAAGCAGCGACCCACGCATGGGTTGCATCCGCCCCCAACAGTTTTACCTGACCCGGTGCTGGCAAAGTTTCCATATAACCACTGACATAGCGGGCAGGCAAACCCAGCGCCCGTATACAGCCAATCATCAAATGGGCAAAGTCCTGACAGACGCCGCGTTTACTGGCCAGCACTTCCAATACCGGTGTTGCGGTGGTGGTGACCTCTGAGTCGTAGGTGAATTCTTCAAAAATCCGACTATTCAGAGACATCAACGCATCACGCAGGTCACGACCACTGCCAAAACAGTCTTCCGCGTAACGGGCCAAAGCCTGTTGATGGCGAATATAAGGGGATTCCAACATAAACAACCGTGCATCAATACAATCGCGATTACCCGTTTTTAACGCGCTGGCCACATCCGTGATGGCATCTTCCCAGCAGATTGTGGAGAAAATATCTTGGGCTGGGCGCGCGCGCGTTTGTACCTCGCTGCTCACCACAACTTCCAGACTGTCATGCACTGACTCGGTAGAAAAATAAGCTACCCGGTTGCCAAAAAAATCAATACGTTCGCGCAGGCGCACAGGCAACGGCGTGATACTGAACGCACTGCTGAAACACTGTTGCCACGGCAACTCTCGTGGCAACATGCGTGATTCATTGTGGCTAAGGGTTGCCGGACCGCTGTAATCGTAGCGGGTCAGGTGTCTGATGCGATACATCATCGCCGTGCCCCCCTGCCCAACAACTGGTTCTGCTCAGTCCGTAATTGTTCAGTGACCGGGTTGTTATCCAGACCCGCGTTTACATTCATGGTGACCAGCTGCCTTGGCGCCTCAACGTGGCTGAAATGGCTGTGCGAGATGGCATTGGACAGGGCTGCCATGGGGGCAATCAATTCATCCAGCAAAGTGTTTAATGCTTCGCGCGCTGTCTCCGAGTGCTCCAGATCAGCCAACATATTTATGTCTACCAAGTGTAGGGCGCTGGTCGCCTGAATGATCAGTCGATTTTCCAGATTCCGGTACGATGAGCTGCCGTTGCTGGGTAAACGTGAAACCTGACGCTGCAAACGCTTGAACATGTAACCGATGGAGCGTGGATTGGTTTCATCAAACAATAACAGATCAAGAATAGCCGAGGGATGCAATTGTGACCGGAAGCGCCGTCGGTACACGGTGAAATTGTCAGTGGTTGAAAGCACCACTTCCCACAACGGTATACCCGGTTGTTTGGCGGTCAGCAACGCCAGTTTCAGTAACTCCAGCGTTCCCAGTAACCGCTCTATAAAACGACCAATATCTAAAAAGCGCCAACCATAATGGTGCGGCATGGTTTCATTACATAATCCAAAAAATGCTGCCAGATCAATGACCACGGACTCGAGCGCGCGCTGGCCAGCCACCACACCTTTGGCCCGTGACAATGCATTGCAACGCTGGCGCAGATTGTTGATTGACCGCCAACTGTCGTCGCCCAGGTGATCGCGCACGGCACGACTGTTGCGCACAAAATTCAGGAATACGCCTGGCAAGCCATGGGCGTCATCATCCGACAACAGCGCCAGCATACGATCACGCGCCAGAATATACTCGCGCGAGAAACGTTGATTTGGGTTGATTGCCGCCAATAATTCCGGCAACTCCTCTGGGTCGGGCGCGACACCCAGCGCGGTCATCAGATCCGGCAATAAAGTGGTGTTACCCAATTGCGGGTCTTCCTGCAACAGCTTGGCCAATGACTCGCGCAACAAGCGCGAACGTATATCCAGTCGCTCGCCATAACGCCCCAGCCAGAACAGACTTTCGGCGACCCGGCAAGGCAGATCTTTGCCATCACGGGTAACCAAAATCGGGCCATGCGCCTGTCTCAACATGCTGATATGCGGTTGCGGCGATTCCGCTAGTACCCAGATATCCTTGACCACACGGCTTTTTAGCAAGGCTGAGCCCGGCTCCCCCACCCACGCCAAGCCGCCGGGCATTACACGATAACGTTGCTCGGGCACAGGCAAATGAATATCGTCTGGTTCCAACTGGCTAAAAAATCGCAAGGTGGTGTGTTGGCGTTCAACCTGTCTGGTCTGCGGATTAAAACCGGGTGTCACTGAGGTTTGCAGCGATTTTTGTGCCGTGAACAAGTGCGGTCGCGCATTCAGGTCGTAGCGCAATTGTTGGGCAGACTCCAACCCTAGCTGGTCAACATGAAAGGTTTTTCCGGGTTTGGTAATGTCCCGGATAATCCACTCATCCAGAGATTGTCTGATCTTATACAAATTGTCGGCATCACCACACCACAGTGTTTCGCGACAAGGCAGAATCAACTCTTCGCCCAACAAGCGACGACTGAGTGCGGGCAAAAACGCGGCCAGTGCCGGATGCTCAAGTACCCCTGAGCCCAGGGCGTTTGCAATATGAACCTCGCCGTTGCGCGCGGCCTGCAGCAAACCGGGCACCCCTAGCAACGAGTCCGGGCGCAACTCCAGCGGGTCACACCAGGGATCATTGATATGCCGAAGAATGACATCCACCTGATCCAGACCACCCAAGGTGCGGACAGACACCTGCCCGTCGCGCACTACCAGATCGTCACCCTCCACCAGCGCGAAGTTCATGTAGTTTGCCAGCCACGCATGTTCAAAGTACCCCGGACTGCCCGGACCTGGCGTCAGCAACACGATGTTAGGTTGCTCACGACGACCACGTGACAAGTTAGCCAGACAGCGATGTTGTGCCTGCAGGAAGCCGGCAAGGCGCTTCAGCGGTGCATCGCGATACATACCCGGCAAGGCGCGCGCTAGAGTGATCCGGCTTTCCAGTGCATAACCCACACCCGAAGGTGACTGAGTCCAGTCACCTAACACTTGCCACTGCCCCTGCGTGTCACGAATGACATCCGTGCCATGGAAAATCAGCAGAGGACGATTTAACTGCGACGGCGTATCCGCTGCTGAAAACAAGAATCCGGGATGGGTATATACCAATTCAGGCGGCAACAAACCATTGTGAATAACCTTGCGCTCGCCATATAAATCGTCAAGCAACAAGGCCAGCAGGCGACTGCGTTGCTGCAGGCCTTGTTCAAGATGTGTCCACTCCTGTGTGCTGATCACCCAAGGCACACAGTCCAGTCGCCAGGAACGCAACTGACCTGGATCATCTTCATAGGGGTTAAATGTCACACCGTTTTCATGCAACAGACTTTGAGCTTCTTCACTGCGTGCCGCCAGCACATCAGGTCCCAAAGTTCCCAGTTCTTCAAGCAGGTGTTGCCAGTGCGCACGCGGTCGCCCATGCGAGAGCAATTCGTCATACACACCCGCTTGGTTGCTTGTGCTTTGCTGAAGATAATCGCCTAGAAGGTCTTTATTATGTTCTGGTAGGCCCGCAGGCTGCATGGTATTTCCGCGTTGCTCTTTGCTGAATTGGTTAATTTTCTTGCAACCGGCCTTCAACGTACTTGTGCAGTACGCTAGAGATCAGGGTCTGATAAGGAATACCTTCTGCCAACGCTCTTTTTTGCAGACTCTTCAGGTCACGACTCGAGAGACGGATATTGATGCGGGCATCTTTGCGAAAAGTAGTTTCTGCATAAGATTGGTACTTTAAAACAGCTTCCGGGCTCAGCTCCGCACTACGCAACTCTCCCGACTCGAATGCCTCGAGTATGCTCGTTTCTTCAGCATCCAGCTGTAGGTTTTTCCCGATCGCGGCGCTCTTCTTCATGTCATTTCTCGCTTAAATCCTTCCTGTTCCTGGCCGCTTCACCGGACAAAAATTGTTTTGTTGCCTTTCTGCTGGGAATAATAGTTTTTAAAAATATCATCTCATCAGATTCAACAAAAGGAATCAGGTAAACGTAGCCATCAATCAAAATCTTGAATATCTTCTGCCCCGGGTAAGTGCTCTGATCCGGGTGTTCGGCAATATCAACAATGTCCCCTGCCAATAGGTGAAAAACGACTTCTTCGAAAGATACTCCTCGCTCAACACGCAACTTCAGATTTTTTTCCGGGTCCCAGTCAAATGATTTCATGGTTGGAGACTAACAGTCTGTATGCCTTTTGTCATCAGCTTATCTCGTATCAAAACCCACTGCTGACAATGCCTGCACGCCTCAAATCCAGCGTGTGTGGATAATCCTGCCCAGGCGCTTGCGCTATGTGTTTTATCACACCCTGCGAGTGCCCCTCGGCTTTAAACCGCGCCATACGACGCGCTTCCGCCTCATTGGCATTCACCGGGAATGTCTCATAATTGCGCCCGGCCGGATGTGAGACGTGGTAGCTGCAACCCCCCACTGAGCGCTGATTCCAGCTATCCACCAGATCAAAAACCAGCGGTGCGTGAGACTCAATCAGCGGATGCAGGGCTGATGGTGGCTGCCAGGCCTTGTAACGCACGGCAGCGACAGCTTCACCGGGCACACCGGTAGGCTGCAGCGGAATCTTGTAGCCATTACAGGTCAACACATGTCGGGCCGGATTGAAGTCGCTGACTTTGACCTCAAGTCGCTCAACTGAGGAATCCACATAACGCGCTGTGCCGCCACCACTGGCTTCTTCACCCAGCACATGCCAGGGTTCAATCGCTTGGCGCAGCTGGATATGCGTGCCTTCGTAACGTACGTCACCGATCACTGGAAAGCGGAACTCCATAAACGGCGCAAACCATTCAAGTTTGAACTCAAAACCATGCTCGCGCAGATCGGCCAGCACCTCACCCATGTCTTGCCAGATAAAGTGCGGCATCATCCATTTGTCATGCAGCGCAGTCCCCCAACGCACCAGCGGCTTGCGATACGGCGACGCCCAGAACCGGGCCACAAGCGCACGAATCAACAATTGCTGCATCAGGCTCATTTCAGCATGGGGCGGCATTTCAAACCCGCGTAATTCCAGCAGCCCGAGCCGGCCGGTGGATGAATCAGGCGAATAGAGTTTGTCGATACAGAACTCCGCACGATGGGTGTTGCCGGTGATGTCAGTCAACAAATGACGCAGCAGGCGATCCACAATCCATGGCTGAGGTGTCTCGCCAACAGGCATTTGTGAAAGCGCAATTTCCAGCTCGTACAGGGCCTCGTGACGGGCTTCGTCTATTCTGGGAGCCTGACTGGTTGGCCCCAGGAACATACCCGAAAACAGGTAAGACAGACTGGGATGCTGCTGCCAGAAAATTAGCATGCTGGCCAGCAGATCCGGCCGACGTAAAAACGGTGAATCTGCCGGTGTTTTAGCGCCCAAGGTGACGTGGTTGCCGCCACCGGTACCTGTGTGACGGCCATCCAGCATAAACTTTTCGGTGCCCAATCGCGTCAGACGTGCCTCTTCATACAACACACGCGTACTGCTGACCATGTCGCGCCAGCTAGCCGATGGCATCACATTCACTTCGATGACACCCGGGTCTGGCGTGATCATGAATTTTTCGATGCGCGGATCCGAAGGGGGCGCATATCCCTCGATACAGACTGGCAGCTTGAGCTCCGCTGCAGTCTGCTCAATGGCTGCCAACAAGGCCAGATAATCCTCCAGCATCGGCAGCGGCGGCATAAACACAAACAGCTTGCCGTCACGCGCTTGCAAACACAGCGCTGTGCCAATGATTTCCACTTTCTCGGGTTCATCAGCCGGTAACTGCTCTTGCCACTCCTGACTACGACCCTGCACATGCAAACCGGCCGCTGGTTTTACCAGCGGGGCCACGTTGTAACGCTTGGCTACCTCACCGCTGTTATCGTAGGCAGTCGCCTCAAGTTCCGGCATGTCACCAAAAGGCGATGGTGCCTGCTCCTCTTCCAGCTTTTTGATGGGCAATGCCGATAACGGCAAGCGCAGCCCCATGGGTGAATCACCGGGAATCAAATACAGATGTTCACGCCGCACGGGCCATTGTCCACTCAACCAGGCACGCACATTGGATGCTTTGCCCGCGGGTGACGGCAGTGCGCGTGCGGTCAACGGCAAGGCCAGCCCAACCAGAGTATCCAGCCCTTTGCTGAGTAAGCGCGACAATCGGATACGGTCTTCATCTTTACCGAGCTTTTCTGAACGCAGGTCAATATCCACGGGCTGCTGCTGTTCAAGCCATAAATAGTGGTAGGCATCTTCGTAACAAGGAATCAGGTACTTCTCATCAACCGCCAGGCGTTTAACCAGAGTTTTTGCAAAGGCACGCGTTTGCGCCTCGTCGATACCATAATCCTGATCAAAACTCGCCAGCCAGGTTTCATCTTTCCAGATGGGTTTACCATCGCGACGCCAGTAACAGGCCAGCGCCCAACGTGGCAGTGGCTCACCGGGGTACCATTTGCCCTGTTGGTAATGCAGCAATGAGCCAGGCGCAAAGTGTGGCCGCAAGCGATGCAGCAGTTTTTCGGCGAGCCCGCGCTTGGTTGGTCCTTGCGCCGCCGTGGTCCATTCTGGTGCATCCATGTCGTCAATCGACACAAAAGTGGGCTCTCCACCCATGGTCAAACGGACGTCGTGCGCGCTCAAACGGGCATCAACCGCATCGCCCAAGGCTTCAATTTCCTGCCATTGTTCGGGGGTGTAGGGTTTGGTGACACGCGGGTCTTCGTGTATACGTGTCACGCTCATGGAAAAATCAAAGGTGACTTCACATTTGTCCGATGTCCCGGTGATGGGCGCGGCTGCAGAGGGTTCCGGCGTAGCCGCCAGCGGCAAATGGCCCTCGCCGGCAAACAAACCTGAGGTTGGATCCAGACCAATCCAGCCAGCGCCGGGAATAAATACCTCGGTCCAGGCATGCAAATCGGTAAAGTCCACATCAGTACCCGACGGACCATCCAGCGCTTTGACATCCGCCGTCAGCTGGATCAGATACCCAGACACAAATCGTGCTGCCAAGCCTAATCGTCGCAGTATGTGCACCATCAACCAGGCTGAATCCCGGCAGGAACCACGCGCCAATGTCAGGGTTTCTTCCGGGCTTTGCACACCGGGTTCCATACGAATCAGGTACTCGATGTCCTGTGACAGGCGCTGGTTAAGCTCGACCAGAAATCCGGCGATCAGTCGTTTGTCGCGCTTGACCGTTTCCAGCCAAGCCTTGAGTTTAGGCCCTGTTTGGCCGTCTGAGCCAGCCA
>DITX01000124.1:0-10839 GCA_002422225.1 Gammaproteobacteria bacterium UBA6173 | reverse complement strand
GGGTTGACCACCGTCATTGGTGCAATCACTTCCACATCCACATGCAGATGGGTCATTTTGTCCGGAAACACCAGACGCGCCACGTGATTGCCAAACGGATCCTGTTGCCAGTTGATGAAATACTCACCACCACTGATCTTGAGGCTGTACGCCTCAATGGGCGTGCGGCAATGGGGCGCCGGTTTCAGGCGAATATGGTGAGGCGACAGATTGACCGGGCGATCAAAGTCATAATGCGTGGAATGGCGAAGCGCTACACGGATAGTCATGGGCAATAGATTCCAGTTGGTTCGTCCCTTTGATTCTGCCATGAGGATAACAAGGCATATGCCAAAAGCAACATCGAATTGACGTTTTAAAAACTAAACAGCGCAGCTGTTGCCGAAACCTTAAATGCCGTGATACAACATCCTGAAAAGTGGTATACGGTTTGCACCGCATATGCTTGGGATACCTGATCACGACTCGCACAACCTGTTCGAAGGGACCGAATGAGCAACGTTAACTGGGATAATTATTCGTTTGATGGCTTTTTTGATGAACTGATCGCCTCACCCGGCACGCCACGTCCTGAAGCCGCCATGTTATGCGACTATCTGGCCCGTCTGGATGCACACGAACTCGCCGAACACAAAACTGCCGCAGAAGTCGCGATTCAGTTAATGGGCATTACCTTCACGGTGTACACCGAAGGCAATATGATTGATCGCGCCTGGCCCTTTGATATTGTGCCGCGCATTATCCCCCTGGCTGAATGGCAAAAAACCGAAGCAGGCCTCAAACAACGTGTACAAGCATTGAACATGTTTATTGATGATTTGTATCACGACCAGAAAATCATCAAGGACGGTATTTTTCCGGCAGAAATTCTGGCCCAGTCTGTTAACTTTCGCCCCCAGTGTGTTGGCATCAATACGCCACACAATGTCTGGGCCCATATCTGTGGCTCTGACCTGGTGCGTGACAAAGACGGCACACTGTACGTGCTGGAAGACAACTTGAGGGTGCCGTCCGGTGTGTCCTACATGCTGGAAAACCGCAATGTGACCAAACGCGTCATGCCCGAACTGTTCGCTACCGGACTGATCCAGCCCGTTGACGATTACACCTCACAGCTTTACGAAATGTTGTCGTCGATGTCACCGCGACCCGGAGAAGAACCCATCATCGTGTTGCTGACACCCGGCATCTACAACAGCGCTTACTATGAACATGCCTATCTGGCGCAGCAAATGGGTGTGCAGCTGGTTGAAGGCTCTGATCTGGTGGTGGGCGATGACGATTGTGTTTATATGCGCATGGTTGACGGTCTGCAGCGCGTTGATGTGATTTATCGCCGCATCGATGACATGTTCCTCGATCCGAACGTGTTTCATCCTGACTCCACTTTGGGTGCACGCGGACTGATGCGCGCATGGCGCAAAGGTAATGTGGCACTGGCCAACGCACCGGGTGCCGGCGTCGCTGATGACAAAGTGGTGTACGCTTTTGTCCCGCAGATCATCAAGTATTACCTCGATCAGGAAGCCTTGATTCCAAACGTACCTAGCTACCTGTGTATGTTTGACGAAGACCGCAAATACGTGCTCGATAATCTGGACAAACTGGTGGTCAAACCCGCCAATGAATCTGGCGGTTACGGCATGATGATTGGTCCACACGCCAGCAAAAAAGAACGCAAAAAATTTGCAGAACTGATTCAAAGCAATCCACGCAATTACATGGCCCAACCGACACTGGCGCTGTCCACGTCACCCACACTGGTGCCCGGCAGCAACGGTGGTTCACAAATGGAACCACGACATGTGGATCTGAGGCCGTTTATTTTGTCTGGAGAAAACACCTTTGTGACCACCGGTGGACTGACACGGGTGGCACTGGTGAAAGGTTCATTGGTTGTAAACTCCTCTCAGGGTGGCGGCAGTAAAGACACCTGGATTGTTGATCTGGCGGGGAGGTAAAACATGCTGTCACGCGTCGCTGAAAATATTTACTGGCTGGCCCGCTATCTGGAACGCGCTGAAGACACCGCGCGCCTGTTAAGCGTTAACAGCAATCTATTGCTTGACTTGCCGCGCTCTACCAAACTCGGATGGTCTGAAATTATTGCGATCACCGGCAATGATGAATTGTTTGACGAGCTGTATCCCAATCGTGACGAAGTCAGTGTGCTGTCGTTTATTTGTGGTGATCAGCGTTACTCCGGCTCAATCATCAGCTCGCTGATGGCCGCTCGTGAGAATCTGCGTACCACACGCGATGTGATCCCGCGTGAAATCTGGGAAGAGATCAACCAGCTATATCTGAACGTGCGCGAACAGGTTGAATCCGGTATCACCCCACGCAAGCGCGATGCATTCCTCAACCGTGTGATTCGCAGTTGCCAGACCGTCAACGGGTTAATTGAAGGCAGCCTGAGTTACACACAAATACGCACCTTCCTGATGATCGGTCGTCAGCTGGAACGCGCAGATATGACCACCCGCATCATTGATGTGCGCTCAGCCAATCTGTTGCCGCGCAGCCCGGGTGAGCTGACCCCTTTTGAGAATATTCAATGGATGAGTGTGCTCAAGTCACTCACCGGTTATCAGATGTACCGCCAGCATGTCCGCCTGCGTATCCGTGGCCCTGACGTACTGCGATTCCTGCTGCAGGACCGACGTTTCCCGCGCGCCGTTGGCACCAGTCTCGAACGTCTGGCCAATGCCTTGCAGTCCTTACCACGTCATGAACTGGCGTTAAATGAAGTGGAAACCTGCAGGCAGCACCTTGCAGCGGCCGATATTGCCTTGTTGGCGTCGGAACCAACGCGTCTGCATGCGTTTGTGGATGAGATACAACTTGACTTCACGGAGCTTCATGATGCGATTGTCTCCACCTGGTTTGCTCGGCCTGCCGAGCAAGCGCAGGTGCAATCACAATGACCTTAGTGCAGCCTGATGTGTTAAGGTCATTGCCTTAAGATCGCTGTTGTTAAGGTAAAAGATGCCCAAATCGTACAACCACCGCTCACATTGCCATTGCGGGCAGGTCGTGTTTTTCGAAAACAGTGTCTGTTTGCGCTGCGGGAGTGATCTGGCGTTTCACCCTGAACAAGGACGTATCGTCAGCCTACTGCCCGCGGAAATCGATGGTCGCTGGGTGCTACACAAGGATTTTGCCAGCGATAAACCCAGCATCAATACCTGGCAACGCTGCGCTAATCTCGACTCCCCCATACAGTGCAACTGGTTGGTTAGCCCAGCGCAAGATCACAACACTTCCGGCAATATTTGTCTGTCATGTGCGCTGAATGTTGCCACGCCAGACATGGAGCAAAGTGGCAATGCCGACTATTGGCGCCTGTGTGAAATCGCCAAACGCCGCTTGATTGCACAATTATTAATGCTCGGGCTACCGGTACGAACCCGGCAACAAGACCCAATGACCGGCCTTGGTTTTGAGCTGCTGCGCTGGAAACCCGGCCAGGATATGCTGATTACTGGCCATAAAGCAGGCGTGATCACGCTGGATATCGCCGAGGCAGATCCTGCCTTTCGTGAGCAGATTCGTCAGCAGATGCAGGAACCTTACCGCACGCTGCTGGGCCACTGCCGGCACGAATCCGGCCATTATTATTGGGAGCGGCTGGTCAACCACACCCCTTGGCTTAATCTGTTCCGCCAGCTGTTTGGCGATGAGCGCCAGAATTACAACGCCGCGCTGGACCAGCATTACAAGGCAGGGCCTCCACCGGACTGGCAGCTTTTTTACATCAGCAGTTATGCCGCATCACACCCTTGGGAAGACTGGGCTGAAACCTGGGCGCACTACCTGCATATGACTGACGCACTCAGCGCTGCAGACCAATTTGGCGTCGAGGCCGACCTGTTCAAATTACACACCGACCCGTTCACTCTCGAGCAACTGGAAGACTGTGCCTATTATGACGTCAACGGGGCCGAACAGTTTCTGGTGATGGTGAACCGATGGGTGCGCCTGAGCAGCGTTCTAAACGTGTTGTCACGCAGCATGGGCCAACAAGACAGTTACCCGTTTGTGTTGACCACCGCCAGTTTGCGCAAGTTGTATCTGGTGGCGGGCGTGGTGGGATAGTGTTGTTGCCGACAGATCAGCGATCAACAGCTGATCTGAACTGCTGTATGGCATTAACAACCTGATTGGCGCCATCACGGATTTCAGCAATGGCATGCCCTGCCTGATTTGCCAGCATCACACCTTCCTCCACTTTTTCGCGGCTGATTGCCATGTTGGTGACAGCCGCCTGCGAAAGCTGATTGTTTCTTTTGACCACATCCACAATTTCCACGGTCGCTTGTGCCGTGCGGGCAGCAAGACTGCGGACTTCATCAGCAACCACCGCAAACCCCCTACCCTGTTCACCCGCTCTGGCCGCCTCTATCGCTGCGTTGAGTGCCAACAGATTGGTTTGATCTGCAATACCGCGGATGGTCTGCACAATGTTGGCAATCTGCTCAGACTCTTTGTTTACAGCCAAAATGGCATCAGAGGCTGAGTTTATTTCACCGGCAATGCCCTGCACTAACTCCACTGTATTTTGTACGATTTGCGCCCCATGCTGCGCACTGGCGTCCGTCTTGACTGAAATATCATAGGCAAACGTTGCTGCAACAGACTCTGCCTGCTGATGTAACACCTGCGCAGTAATGTCACTGGCAAATTTAACAATTTTGTACAAACGCCCCCGTGCATCAAACACCGGGTTGTAGGTTGCATTCAACCAGATCGGGGCCCCATTTTTGGCAAGCCGCTCAAATAGACCGGAGAAAAACTTACCCGCATTTAAGTCAGCCCAGAATTGTCTGTATTCAGTTGACTCCGCGTGAGTCCGCACACAAAACATCCGGTGATGTTTCCCTGTTATCTCTGACAGGCGATAGCCGGTGGCAGCTAGGAAGTTGTCATTTGCACTGATGATCTCGCCTGTTGGCGTAAACTCGATCACAGCCATCGATCGACCAATCGCAGACAACATGCTGTTCTGCTCCAGCTCCTTACGCACTTGCTCCGTGATATTGGTTGCCAGCTTCAGCACCCGGGTGACCGTGCCATGTTCATCCCTTATCGGGTTGTACGTGGCTTCCAACCAGACATCGTTGCCGCGACCATCAACCCGTAGAAACCGATCCTGAAGAAACTCACCTGCCGCCAGGCGCGCCCAGAATTGTTTGTACTCTTGACCATTGGCATAGACCGGATCACAAAACATGCGGTGATGCTGCCCGACAACTGATTCCAGGCGATAACCGACAACTGCCAGAAAGCGCTCATTTGCGGTGATGATGCGCCCATCAGGGTAAAACTCAATGGTCGCGGCGGATCGTTCAACGGCATCTGCGCGCGCCTGAGCACGTAACAATTGATTCTGACTTTCTGCTAAAGCGGCTTTGAGTGCTGAGTTGAACATAGCGAATCCTTATGTGACTTTGTCTAGCCCAGAATATCGGCTCTATAGCCAAATTCTTGAAGGCATAAGCGAAATCTCGTTGGCATCGGGTATGCGTCTCAACAGTGCCGGCTGTTATCTCATATCTTGATTTCTACGACGCAGACTCCTAGCCGTGATCGGCGCGGCTTAGCAGCCAATTTGGAATGAGGGCAAGCAGGAATAGAACAGCGGTAATGAGAAAACCGTCGTGATACGCTAGGGTATTGGCCTGTAAATAGATAACCTGGGCCAGGTAGGAAATCGCAGCCGGAATTTGCTGGAAGTCTGGCAAGGTTGCAGCGCTATTGACGTGGGCTACCTGCGCCAGCAGTGTCGTGGTGGCGGAGTTGTCGGGAGTCTGGGTAGCTGTGAGGGCCTCGGCATGAAATGCGGTGCGGCGTTCGAGCATGACTGCCAGCAGGTTAACGCCGAATGCGCCGCCGAGTTGACGCACGAAGTTGATGCCGCCGGAACCCTGGGCAACAAGTGCTTGGGGCAGCACCCGCAGTGAGCCCACGCTCAGTGCCGGAAACACCAACCCCATACCGATCCTGCTCAGTACCGTCCACCCGGCCAGCATCCAGAAACTGGTGTGTACATTGGCAAACGAGGTCAAATAGGAGGCATAGGAGAATATGATCAAGCCAAAGCCGACGAGTAGCCCGGGCGAAATCACATCGCTCAGGCGACCGGCCAAGGGAAAAACCAATACCAGCGCGAATCCGGCGGGCATCAGCAACAGCCCGGCCTGGGTGGGTGTCGCGCCCTGGATAGTTTGCACAAAAACCGGTAGCAGGTAGGTGGAACCGAACAGGCCGGCCCCGAGTACAAAGCTGACCAGACAGGCGGCCGCGAAAGGTCCGTTCATGAATAGCGCCAAATCCAGCATCGGCTTGGAGCTGCGATGTTCCCACCAGACGAAGGACAACAGCGCGATGATCGAAATCGCGAACTCGGCAAGGATAATGTCTGAACTCCATCCGGTGCGCTGACCATTGGAGAGCGCCGTCAGGAGGGTGAACAGGAACAGACTCAGCAAGCCGAGGCCAAGCCAGTCGAAACCGGGACGCGGGCCTGTGTCGGCTCGCGTGGGCAGAAAGGCATTGGCGAACAGCGCACCTAGGCCGGCGAAGGGTACACCGAGATAGAACACGTAACGCCAGTTGAAGCTGTCCATCAACAGACCTCCCACCCATGGCCCCAAGGCCGGAGCAAGTACCACGCCGATACCGAAAATGCCCATGGCGGTGCCGCGCTTTTCTGGCGGAAACACTTGGAAAATGATCACCATGGCGAGTGGTTGTACGATGCCTGCGGCCGCGCCCTGAACCACCCGCGCCAAGATCAGTACGTTCTCGTCGGGAGCGATACCGCCAAGCACCGAGCCGAATACGAACAAGGCCAGAGCGGCCGTGACGGCACCCCGTTGACCCAGCGCTCGTTCAGCCCAGTCGGTCAGCAACATAGTGGCGGTCATTGCTCCGAGAAAGCCGGTGGACAGCCACTGCGCCTTGGTTTGATCGATACCGAAGGCGCCCATCACTTCCGGAATAGCCACGTTCACGATGGTCGCCGACAGGATCACCGATACCGCGCCGATCAGCGCTGTTACGGTGGCAAACCAGCGGTACCGATCGCCGTAGCGGGCGAAAAGTTCTTCACTTGACAACATCGAGCTCCAATTCCACCATCATGCCGGGGCGCAGGAGAGCATCGTCTTGCTCAATGGCGACGCGTATAGGCAGGCGCTGAGTCACCTTGGTAAAGTTGCCGCTGGGGTTCGGGCTGGGCAAAAGCGCAAACTCGCTGGTGGCAGCCTCGCCGAGGCGAATTACTTTGCCTTTGAATTCGCGGTCCGGGTAGGCGTCCACCTTGACCGTCGCAGGCGCGCCGATCCAGAGTTTGCGAAATTCAGTTTCCTTGACATTGGCATCCACCCAGACCTCGGACGGATCGTGGTACATTAGCAGGCGGGTGCCGGGGGCGACGTATTCGCCCAGTTCCACAAAGACTGCATCCACCACACCATCGAACGCAGCCTCGATGTTGCGATCGTCCAGCTCGATGAGCTGCTTGCCTCGCCGGGCGAGCAGAACATCTTTTTGCGCATCGAGTGAATCGATCTGCCGCGCCAGTACCTCGATCTCTGCGGCCTCCGTTTCGATCAAAGTCAATGCGGCACGGGCCACCTCCACGTGTGCGGCAGTGACTTTTTCTTTCTGTTGAGCGTTCAAAAAGCGCGTGCTCTGTTCGTCGTATTGCTGATCCGGCACAGCTCCCCGATCGTGCAAGTACTCTACGCGACGGAAGTCAGCTTGCATGGTTTCGACGGTCGTTTGCGCCGCTTGGTACTCGGCTTCAGCAGCCCTCACGTCAGCACGGCCCGACATTAGTCGGCTGTCCACTTGCCGACGAATCATCCTTTGTCGAGCTCTCAGTTGATCCTGATCGGATTCGATGCGCGCGGTCTCGGCGTCGATTTCACGCAATTGCAGATCGGTTCGACGAGTATCCAGGCCCACCAGCAAATCGCCCTTTGCAACTTTGTTGCCGAACGTAATTGGGGCCGCGTTGACTCGTCCAGCCGTCTCGCTGCTCACCGTAATAACGCTGGCTCCTATCCGGGCGTCGACCACATATACATGGGACCAACGGTTCATCAGCCAATTGCCCAGTGCGGTGATCACAACCAGGCTCACCAATGCGATGCCGCCAAGCCGAAGTGCCTGGGCACGGCTGATTCGTCTCAGTGATTCGGGCTCCGGCGCGGTTGTCGTATCGCTGGCGGAGCGGCTACCGGCACCAGGTGGTGTGCGTGTTTGGTGTTCGGAATCGAAGCGAAGTTCAGGGGTTTGATGAGTCATGTTTCTCCAGGCGATTGCCGATACGTCTCAGTACCGCGACGCAGGTTTTCATGTCGTCGAGCGGAATGTCCATCAATAGCTCCAGCCTCAGCTTCTGCGCTATCGCGTTGATATCTTTCAAAACAGGGAGGGCTGCCGGTGTTAAATGCACGCTATGAGCGCGCCGATCTCCCGCGATGGCCCTCCTTTCGATAAGACCCTGGTATTCCAGCCCGTCAAGCAACCGTCCAATGGTCGCGCGTTCCACGCCAACCAATTGGGCGAGTTCCCGCTGGGTAACCCCCCCAGAGGCCTGGGAGAGCTGAAGTAGCGTAAGCCAGCGAGCTTGGGTCAGGCCGAGGGCGCGCAGTCTGTAGTTCAGCTTCGTGCGCCAACTGCGGCTCACTTGTGCGAGCTTGAAAGCGAGGTCTTCATGAATATTCATGCACTGCTTCTTCTTTCAGAGATCGGCTGACTCTAAGCGCAGCAGCTAGCCGAAAAGGGTAATTGAAAGCATGCATCTTATAAGTAAGCTTACAATAAGTTCAAGCCAATTCTCTCTACGTGTCGTTTGATTGGAGGTCTGTGTTTACTCCTCTGCGGCGGCGTAAGAGGTTCGGTGCGAGGGGTAAGTATTCGTACTATCAGCCGATCGCAAGACCGATGCGCAATGGGGCTTGGGCAAAGGCCTTGACAGACAATATCGCCGGGGATTTCTATGCAGACCGCATGGGTCGGGGCGTTGAGCAAATTTGGGCAACTTCGAAAAAAGACGAGAAAATAGCTGTAATCTCAGTAAAATTGCGTAGACTAGGCACTACTGACGGATACTTTTTATTCGAATACCGTTTTATAAAAATCTTTACCAGACCAGCCTGACTACTGGATGTTTAATTTCAAAGGAGTTTTCTGTGAAAAAGCTTCTGCAAATCGTTTTGACAATGCTGCTGGCAACCGCAGCTTCAGCCTTGAGTGCCGGTGATTTCGCCCTGATCGATCATCATAGGGTTTATGAAGCCTCCCCTCCCCAATCCGGAAATAAGTCTGGAGGAAGGTGGCTCTCAGCCTCTTATGGCGTACAAAACCATTTCTTTGAGCAATCAGTAATGATCACTTCCAAGAGGAAGTAAATGAAACCAATTACGAGCAAATCGATCAAGACTTGGCTGCTGCGGATCGCGGTCGTCGCGCTTGTCGGCGTAGCCGCCGCGGCCGCAGCGGCCGCTTGGCGGTATCTCCAGCCGCAGGGACTGCCGGATGGGTTCGCCAGCGGCAACGGCCGGATCGAGGCCGTGGAGATCGACGTCGCGGCCAAGACTGCGGGCAGGATCAAGGACATCTTGGCCAACGAAGGCGATTTTGTCCACGCAGGGCAGGAACTGGCGAGGATGGATACAGCCGTCCTTGAGGCACAACTCCGCGAGGCCGAGGCGCAGCTGCGACGGGCGCTTATCGGCATCGAAACCGCGCAAAGCCAGGTGACCCAGCGCGAAGCCGAGAAGCAGGCTGCCACAGCGTTCATTGCTCAGAGGGAGGCCGAACTCGATGCCGCACAGAGGCGGGTCGCCCGCTCGGAGGACCTCGTGCCGAGAAACGCTGCCCCCGTCTCGCAGCTGGACGATGACCGTGCTACCTTTCAGGCGGCGAAAGCCGCAGTCGGCGCCGCGAAGGCGCAGGCGGCGGCCGCGCAAGCCGCCATTGGCCGGGCCAAGTCGGATGTTATTGGGGCAGAGGCCACCGTGGAAGCAGCTCGGGCCACCATCCAGCGGATTCAGGCTGACATCGACGACAGCGTGCTGAGGTCGCCGCGTGAGGGCCGTGTCCAGTACCGCGTCGCCCAGCCCGGCGAGGTGCTCTCCCCAGGCGGCGTGGTGCTGAACATGGTCGATCTCAGCGATGTCTACATGACCTTCTTCCTGCCGACTGAACAAGCCGGGCGCATCGCGCTCGGGACTGAAGCGCGGCTCGTGCTCGACGCGGTGCCGCAATACGTGATTCCGGCCGAAATCTCGTTCGTCGCGGATGTTGCGCAATTCACGCCCAAGACAGTGGAAACCGCGGAAGAACGTCAGAAGCTGATGTTCCGGGTCAGGGCGAAGATCGCCCCGGACCTGCTCAGGCAGCACCTCCAGCAGGTCAAGACCGGCCTGCCGGGCATGGCCTATGTGCGGCTCAATCCACAAATGGATTGGCCCCTTGAGTTGCAGGTCACGTTGCCTCAATGAGCCTTTATCCAGCCGAACCAGCCAGGAACAGCGTCGATGCCACGCCAGTCGCCCGGCTGCGGGACGTAACATTACGTTACGACAAGGTGCATGCGCTCTCTGAAGTCAGCCTCGATATCCCAGCAGGCTGCATGGCCGGGCTGATCGGCCCGGACGGAGTCGGCAAATCAAGCCTGCTGGCGCTGATCTCGGGCGCACGTAAAATGCAAGCTGGGCAAGTTGAGGTGCTCGGCGGCGACATGACAGAGGCAAAGCACCGCCGATCGGTCTGTCCGCGCATCGCCTATATGCCGCAGGGCCTCGGCAAGAACCTCTATCC
>DITX01000199.1 GCA_002422225.1 Gammaproteobacteria bacterium UBA6173 | reverse complement strand
CTTACGTCAGCTCCCCCTGATGGCACACGGCAATGTGCTGTTTCACTACGAAGACAAAACCTTGCGTTCGACCGATGCCGGCCAAAGCTGGACGGAAGTGACTGGATTGACCGACAGGGTCACTTGTGGTCTTCTGCCTATAACGGTGTTACCCCGGATGCTGCCTTGTGGCTTGATCTGAATAATATTGGTCATCTGGATGCTGCCAACGACATCATTTACACCTGTATCAACATTCAGGCCAACGGCCAGCCGTCGTCGTTAAACGGTATACCCCAGTTTGATATGGTACTAAGAATCATCGGTAAACAAGGTGATCAGATCCAGCAAATCAGGTGCTGCGTGACCGTGCCTTTAATGTTTGATGTGCGCGGCATTAAAGTCTACATCGATGGTACTCTGGGCTCCCGCTGCGCTACTCCTTCGTTCCCATTCCCTCCACTGGCTGATCAAGAAAAACCAGCTGAAACGTACTACCCTGATTCTCAATGCTGTTCACTGATAGCGTTGCATTATTGAGCCGGGCCAGCTGCCGCGACAGGCTGAGCCCTATGCCAGTACCTTCATCCTTGGTGGTGAAAAACGGGGTGAAGATGTCGTCAATGTTGTCGCTACGAATACCAATGCCGTTGTCTCTTACCTGAATGACTACCCTGCGGGATGATTCCTGACGAAACGCCATAAGTTGGATTTGGCGATCTTCGCGCTCTCGCACCGCATCAAAGGCATTACTTAGCAGATTTAAAAGAATCTGTTCGATCAAATTGATATCCGCCAGAATAGTCAGTTGAGCAGGCAAAACCTGATGATAAAAGTGGATGTCGGCCTTGATGAAGCGCTCTTCGAGCAGAATGGCAAGCCGTTGGAAAAGTGTTTCGATTTCAATCACGGTTGGCACTGGCCTGGGTAGATTGCTCAACGAGCGATACGCTTCCACAAAGCGCAGCAGGCCCTGGCTGCGTGAGGCGATGGAAGCAATACCCTGTACGATGTCCTGATGATCCTCAGCGTCCACTACTACGCCTGCCTCGCTGACCGCTGTGGACTGCGTCAGCGTCTCCAGATGGCTGCTCAGGGATACAATGGGCGTCATTGAGTTCATGATTTCGTGTGTCAGCACTCTGATCAGTTTTTGCCAGCTCTCGATTTCTTTCTCGTCCAGCGCTGATTGTATGTTTTGTATTGATACCAGCTTTTGCTCGCTTCCAAGCAGTCTGAACTCTGTTGCTGCCAGCATCAGTTGCACTGACTCCGGGCCAATGCTGATTTTGACAACGCACTTCTCTCCCGCTTTCAGCTCTCTGAGCGCATCAGCCAATGCGGAACTCACCGCTTCAATGCGGGCGATGTTATGGATGTAAGGAGTCCTGAACAGATCTTTTGCTGCTTTGTTGATGATGGTGACTTTACCAGTCTCGTCGAAGCAGACAAGCGCAGTATCAACGTGCTCAACAACCAGTTGCAGATATTCGTGCTGCTCGGAGCGGTCGGATTTTAATTTGCGGTATTTCTCCAACAATGTCTTTTGCGCCTGCAGGAAAAGTTGGGTGGAGGTTTCAGCTCCGTTGTGAACTGTGGTTGTGGAAAAGTCATCATGTGACACATTACTGATGAATTGTGCGAAGTTTTCATTACTGCGCTCGGTCATGCGGATCAGTTTAAACACGCACAACACGATGACTGCTGTGCACAGAATCGGTGTTCCAATCCATTCCGTGCGCAGTAAGCTGTAACAAAGCACAAAAATGGCAGCGACCAGCACGCCGACGCAAAACAGCGCCTCGGCGCGATGGCCTCTAAGACCGAGAGTCCGTGAGTTCATACTTCTCCATCTTGCGATATAGCGTTGTGCGGCCAAGCCCCAGCGCTTTCGCTACCTGAGTCAGATTACCGTTGTGACGCAGGATGGCATTTTGGATCGCGTCCTTCTCCAGTTCAGCCAAATTCAGAGATGTCTTTGTTGTCTCTTCAGGCAGCCGCGAACCGATCAGAAAATCCTCTATGCTCAACTGGTTATTTGCCGAGATGATAATGGCGCGCTCTACGGCATGCTTCAACTCCCGCACGTTGCCGGGCCAGTCGTAAGCCTGGAGTTTCCTGATTGTAGAGGCGGGGATGCTTACGTCCGATCGTTGGTATTTTTGTACAAAAAGATCACGGTAATGTGCAATCAATGCAGGAATGTCAGCACTGCGCTCGCGCAGCGGTGGCACCCGGATCTCTATGGTATTGATGCGGTAGAGCAGGTCGCGTCTGAATCGCTCCGGATTTGAAAGCTCTGCCAATGACATGTTGGTGGCGCAGATCAGACGCACATCGGTGCTGATGGGTTTGCTACCGCCCACAGGAGTCACGCTCTGGGACTCCAGCGCCCGCAGTAGCTTGGCCTGAATGTTGTGATCCATGTTGCCAATTTCATCAAGAAACAGTGAGCCGCCTGCGGCCAGTTCAAACTTGCCGACGCGGTTTTCACGTGCGTCTGTAAACGCTCCTTTTATGTGCCCGAACATTTCAGACTCAAAAAGAGCTGAGGGAATGGCTCCGGCATCAACACAAATTAAAGGCCCCTGTGCACGCCGTGATCTGCTGTGCAGCGTGCGCGCTATGACATCCTTGCCGGTACCATTTTCACCTGTGATCAGCACATTTGCGTCGGTGACCGCTACCTTGTCAACCAATGCGAGAATAGCCTGAAAACTTTCTGACTCTCCCACCAGCGCCGTGGCGTTGCGATTGAGTTCTTCCGCAAGGCCCTGGTGCGTGGACTGCATCTTTTTAAGTTTCCGATGAGATTCCCCCAGACGAAGACAGGTGTGCAGCGTCGCTATCAGTTTTTCATTCACCCATGGTTTCTGTACAAAGTCTGCTGCGCCCAGCTTGATCGCTTTAACGGCGAGATCGATGTCTCCGTAAGCTGTAGACATGATTACCTGAATAGAGGGATCTATCTGCAGAATTTTCTTCAGCCAGAATAAACCTTCTTCACCATTGGTAACGCCGCGGGTAAAGTTCATGTCCAGCAGCACCAGATCGGGTGTGCTTGCAGATAGCTCTTGGCTAAGCTCTGATGGGTTGGATAGCGTGCGGACCTCTGCGAACTCGCGTTTGAGTATCATCCGGGCGCTGAGAAGGACGTCCCTGTCATCGTCGACAATAAGGAGGCGTCCGCGGGTCTTTTCAGGCATAACGTTATTCATCAAGTAGAAAACAGGCGGCCTATGCTACCGCAGTCTGTTCCACAACAAAACGCTTGGCTATAGATTGGTCTTGATGTTCCGTAATGGAACATAGTGTTGTGTCAAACTGGGACATTTCGAAATTTTTAATCGCAATTAATATTTATATCTATTTGATAAATATAATAAATGCTATTGGCCTAAGGTTTGCAATCACAATGAATTGAGCAAAGAGCAGTTTGACAACAAGGAAATAAAAATGATCATAAGAACAGCAGGGCTTTCTAAACTGTTCCGCACCACTGAAGTGGAAACCACTGCGCTGGATGAGATCAACCTGAGCATCGCAGAGGGCGAGTTCACCTCCATCATGGGACCGTCGGGCTGCGGTAAATCCACGCTGCTGCATATTCTGGGTCTGATCGACAATCCTGATGGTGGCAAATACTGGTTTATGGGCGAGGAGGTCGCGTCCTATTCAGAACGTCAGCGTGCCATGTTACGCAAACAGAACATCGGTTTTGTGTTTCAGAGTTTTAACCTGATTGATGAACTGAATGTTTACGAAAATGTGGAATTGCCTTTGATTTACACAAAAACCCCGGCAGCGGAGCGCGCAAAAAGAGTGGAAGCGGTGCTGGAAAAAATGAACATGGCGCATCGCATGAAACATTTTCCTCAGCAGCTTTCTGGCGGTCAACAACAGCGCGTGGCGGTGGCGCGCGCTATCGTCAATCAACCCAATCTGATTCTGGCGGATGAACCCACCGGTA
>DITX01000107.1 GCA_002422225.1 Gammaproteobacteria bacterium UBA6173 | reverse complement strand
AAAGTTGCTGCGTGATTCCTTGCCCTGGGGCACTGAAATTCTCTGGAGTATCGTCGGTTCACCAAGATCTGGCAACAAGTCCCAATAAAAAGTTGCGCTGCCTGTGCGCTGAATCAATTGGTTTACGAAGCGCGATGCTGCATAGACCAGACTGCCCTGAATACCGTATTTCGCCACCATGGCTTCGCCGCGGCGGGAAAACAGGTTTTTGCCAGTGTCGGGGTCATGGATGCTCAGGGTGACTGACTTCAAGGGCGTGCCAGCAAACTGCTCGCGGAAGTGTTTGCTCCAGCAAATGTCAAAACCACAATTGGAGGCGGTCAGCGGCTGGCAGGCCAACGCCTTGTCTGACAATATTGGCAACCATTGACCGTCGGATCCCAGACGAGACCAACTGCCGCCGCCCAGTGCAAGTACGGTGCAACGGCTGTGAATGACGATGTCGCCCTGCGGGCTTAAAAATCGATGCGCTTGCATAACGCGCCCATTGTCATCCAGCAAAGACGTCCATCCCAACCATCGATGTCGTGCAAAAATTTCGACACCTAGGGTACGCAGTTGGCCCAACCAGGCACGCAGCAATGGAGACGCCTTTTGTTGGACAGGAAACACGCGTCCCGAACTACCGATGTAGGTCTCTATACCCAACTCAGTCGCCCATGCCCTGACGCGATCTGCGTCGAAGTCTCGTAACCATGCTGTTACAGGGTTTTCAGGCTGATACCGCGACGTGAACGACTCAAATGCTTCACTGTGAGTGAGGTTCAGCCCGCCTACCCCGGCGCGCAGGAATTTACGGCCGACAGACGGCATCGCGTCAAAAACCGCGACTTGTAAACCGGAGGCAGCAATCTGGGTTGCCGCCATTAAGCCCGCCGGGCCACCACCAAGCACCACGGCATCAATTATCTTGTTGATCAATATGTTATTCCCGTTATACTTTTGTCTGACGTGTATTACCTGACACGTGATATTAACTTCTTGCACCTGCTTATACACGCTTTAACAACCTTGTGAATAATGACCTCCAACCCATCAAACCAACTCCCGCCGCTTTTACACCTTCGCACTCAAACATCTGCCTGGTTTGTATTGTTTATGGGCATTGTGCTGACCGCGTTGGTAGCAACCATCGAGCACCAGCAAACCCAACTGCAGGCTGAACAACGCTTCAGTTTTGCCGCAGAGCAGGTCGCACTGCGCATTGACGAACGCTTGCATTCATATGCAATGATGCTGCGCGGGGCAGCTGGGCTCTTTAACTCGTCAAGCCAGGTTACCCGACGCGAATGGGCAGCGTATGTTAACAACCTCAGGTTGGAGGAAAATCTTGCTCCGGTGCAAGGTGTGGGATTCAGCCAGTTGATTCCAGCGGAGCAACTACAAGCACATATTGCTGCAATAATTGACGAGGGCTTTGAAGACTATCGCGTTACCCCTGTTGGTGAACGAGAGCTCTATTCATCCATCATCTACCTGGAACCATTCGAAGGCCGAAACTTACGCGCGTTTGGGTTTGATATGTTTTCGGAGCCCGTGCGTCGCCAAGCCATGGAACGTGCGCGCGACCTGAATGAAGCCAGCATGTCAGGCAGAGTTGAGTTGGTACAGGAAACTGAGACTGATATTCAAGCTGGCACACTGATTTATGTTCCGGTGTACTGGAGTAATATGCCGCTGGACACACTTGAACAACGGCAGCGTGCAATCCGAGGTTGGGTATACAGTCCGTTTCGCATGACTGATTTGATGTTGGGCCTGATTGGTGACTGGTCTCAGGTGGATATGAGTAATCTGGGTCTGCGCATCTACGACGGCGCGCCGTCATCTGATGCCCTGATGTTTACCAGCGCGGGTCTGGAAGCGCACTCCGCGCCAGAGCATCGCACACACCAAACTCAGTTGAGTATTCATGGCAGACAGTGGTTATTGGAATTTGAGGCGCTGTCAGCCACGCAAGCATCAGACTTCCGAAACACGTGGTTTGTCCTGATCTTTGGTTCTGCCGTGAGCTTGTTATTATTTGCGTTGATGCTGTCGTTGGCCCGCACCCGCGATCGCGCATTACATATTGCGGGACAATTGACTCATGAGATCAGCGCACGTGAAATTGCGTTAAAAATAGCCAGCGCGGAGGCGGAGCACTTCAGAGAAGCCTTGGAGCATGTTAGTTCCTATATTTATATCAAAGACACAAATCGCTTGTATCAATATGCGAATAAAGCATGTCTGGATTTGTTTGGACGCAGCAACGAAACCCTCAAAAACGCGCCTGATGAAGATTTTTTCCCGCCAGAGACCTGCGCACAACTCAAGCACATTGACGAAAAGGTCTTAAGTGGCGAAAAAACCAGAACTGAAGTCGAAGTGCGTTCGCAAGATGGCAGTAGGCGGATTCATCTGGAAATCAAATCGCCCATCTACGATGACAAAGATCATGCTGACATCACGGGCATTTTGGGTATTTCAACCGACATCACCGCCCTGAAATTGCGTGAAGAGGACATGGCGCGCATTGCACATTATGACTCCCTCACCCAGTTACCCAATCGTTTATTGCTTGCAGATCGTTTGCGGCAAGCCATGGCTCATGCCAACAGGCAAAAGAATCAACTCGCCTTGGTTTACCTCGATCTGGATGGCTTCAAAGCGATCAATGACCGTTTTGGACACGCGGTTGGTGATGAACTCCTGCAACGGGTCGCCACACGCCTGAAGGATTCGG
>DITX01000002.1:5740-7189 GCA_002422225.1 Gammaproteobacteria bacterium UBA6173 | reverse complement strand
AAGGTGGATTTCCGGGACCGCGCATTGTAGAGAAGCCACTGCCTACTTGCAAACGCTTTTTGGCTGAAGCCCAGATAATCCGGCGCTTTCAGCGCATCGGCGGCTTTGCTCAAGACGCCTTTTGACGCTGCCTGACGGCTTCAAACAGGCAGACACCTGCCGCTACCGACACATTCAAGCTACTGACCACGCCGGCCATGGGAATGGAGATCAGATAATCGCAGTGCTCGCGTGTCAGCCGGCGCAAACCTTTGCCCTCCGACCCCATGACAATCGCCACCGGCCCGGTAAAGTCCGCCTGATACAGACTGTGATCGGCCTCACCCGCTGTGCCACTGATCCAGATGCCGCGCTGCTGCAAAGCCGCCAGCGTACGCGCCAGGTTGGTCACCGCCACCAGATTGACTTTCTCAGCCGCACCGCTGGCCACTTTACGCACCGTCATGTTCATGGTGGCAGAGTTGTCTTTGGGCACAATCACGGCGTCAGCCCCGGCAGCATCCGCCGTGCGCAGGCAGGCCCCGAGATTATGTGGATCAGTCACTTCATCCAGCACCAGTATCAAGGGTGGATGATCCAGATTGTCCAGCAACTTGGTCAGGAACGCTTCATCCTTGACGGTGTCGCGGTATTGGCACAGCGCCGCCACGCCCTGATGCACCGGTATGCGTTTGCCAGCGCCTTTGCTTTCACCCTGAAGCTTTTTCTCCAGCGCGGCCTTCGGCATAACCTGGACTTTAATGCCCAGCTCTGTTGCCAGAGTTCGCACCTCATCCAGCCGCTGATCGGTGCGCTCCTGTTGCAGCACCAGTTCAAATACATCTTCCGGGTGCCGGCGCAATAACTCGGTCACCGAATGAATGCCGACTATCCATTCACGCGTGGACATTATTCACTCCGGCGCTTAGCGTTGGATTGCGGGCGCGCGCGTGGTTTTTTGGCCACGGCGGCATCCGCAGATTTAGGCGCTTTTTCGCTGACAGCTTTGGTACCTGAGGCTTTTTTAGCTTTTGCAGGCCGGGCTTTTGCCGAGGGTTTAGCGGAGCCCTTGGCGGGCGGTTTGGTTGCTTCAAACGCTACCGACCGATCAGATCGGCCTGTTTTTTTGCCTCTGGTGGATTCAGACTTTCGGCCAGGTTTTGCAGGCGCTCGACCACCTTTACCTTCAGGCTTTGCTCTGACCACACCCGCGCCGCCATCCACCAACTGCAGGTCAATCTTGCGCTCGTCCAGATCAACACGCGCCACTTTGACCATGATGGGGTCGCCAAGCCGGTAACTGACCCCACTGTGTTCACCGCGCAACATCTGCCGCACCGGATCAAACTGGTAGTAGTCGTTCTTCAGCGCGGTGATGTGCACCAGACCTTCCACATAAATATCACTGAGCTGCACAAACAGACCAAAACCGGTGACCGAACTCACCGTGCCGCGGAACTCTTCACCTAC
>DITX01000002.1:4462-5568 GCA_002422225.1 Gammaproteobacteria bacterium UBA6173 | reverse complement strand
GGCGAAGTGAAGTGAGTGTATGCTTCGAAGCCCAGCCCGAAGTGGCCGATATTGTCCGGCTGATACACTGCCTGCAACATCGAGCGCACCAGCATGGTCTGGATCAGATTGGCGTCCGGGCGATCCACAATGGCCTGCAATACGCGCTGGTAGTCTTTGGGCTCGGGCTTATTGGATTTGGTCAATACCAGCCCCAGCTCTTTCAGGTACATGCCCAGATTTTCCAGCTTGTCCGGATTGGGGCCTTCATGTACCCGGTACAACACCGGCAAACCGGATTCGGCCAGAAACTGCGCCGTGCACACGTTGGCGGCCAGCATACATTCCTCGATCAGACGATGCGCATTGTTGCGCACCACCGGCACAATTTCGCGAATCTTGCGCGTCTCGCCAAACACAATACGGGTTTCCTGCGAAGAGAAATCCAACGCACCGGCCAGCTGCCGGGCTTTGGACAGCTTCTCATAAACGCCATACAAGGTTTCCAGATGCGGAATCAACGCTGCATACTTTTCACGCAGACGCTCGCGGCTACGCTCACGCGTGGGCGAATCCGGTGTCTCCAGAATCTCGGCAACCTCGGTATAGGTCAACCGCGCATGCGAAAAAATCACACCCTCGTAAAACCTGAAATCAGTGACTTTACCGGTACGACTCAGATCCATCTCGCACACCATCACCAGGCGATTCACTTGCGGCTTGAGTGAGCACAGACCGTTGGACAACACCTCCGGCAACATCGGCACCACAGACCCGGGGAAATACACCGAGTTGCCGCGATTCTGTGCCTCCAGATCCAATGCGGAGTCCGGCTTCACATAGTGCGACACGTCGGCAATCGCCACAAACAACTTGGCGGTGCCGCGCGGGCCCTCTTCGCAGTACACCGCATCATCAAAGTCTTTGGCATCCTCACCATCAATGGTGACAAACGGCAACTCACGCAGATCCACGCGCCCGGCCAGATCCGCCTTGGCGACCTCTTCAGTTAAACCCTTGACCTCACGCTCAACGTCTTTAGGCCACTCATGCGGAATATTATGACTGCGCAGCGCAACGTCAATTTCCATACCCGGCGCCATGTGGTCGCCCAGGATCTCCACAAT
>DITX01000002.1:0-4416 GCA_002422225.1 Gammaproteobacteria bacterium UBA6173 | reverse complement strand
CCATGGTCGCGATAAAAGCGCCCGACAATCTGCGTCAGCCGACGCTCAAGCACCTCAACAATCATGCCCTCCTTGCGGCCACGCCGGTCAACGCCCGACACACGCACCAGCACGATGTCACCATCAAAAACCTTCAACATCTCCTGCGGCCCAAGGAACATATCCCCGGAACCATCCGTCGGCACAAAATAACCGGTGCCCTCTTTATTGCCCTGCACACGGCCCTTGCTCAGCTCCATTTTATCCGCCAAGCCATACACACCACGGCGGTTGCTGATCAGCTGCCCATCGCGGGCCATGGCGATCAGACGGCGACGCAGCGCCTCGGCCTGATCCTCATCCTCGTCAAAACCCATTTGCTCACGCAGATACTCATAGGTCACCGGCTGGCCAATTTTAGCCATCAGTTCCATGATGTATTCGCGGCTGGGGATAGGTTTGTCGTATTTTTCAGCTTCGCGTGATGCGTAGGGGTCTTTTATGCGGGATTTCACTGCGGGGGGGCTTGCTACATCACTGGCGTTCTTTTTTCTGGCCATTTCATCTCGTCTCGTTTTCATGTGGAGACGAGTATACACCCGCGCGCCGCTGTTTTCTTAAAGAATTTAAAAAAGCCCGTTGACATGCCTGAGTGCCCTAGGCAAAATGCGCGCTCTTGATTGTTCCAACCCCGTAATGCCCAGGTGGTGGAATTGGTAGACACGCCAGCTTCAGGTGCTGGTGATCGAAAGGTCGTGGAGGTTCAAGTCCTCTCCTGGGCACCATCTTTAGAATGTATCCTCCTAAATATTGTTGTAACTTGCATTGGCACGTCCTCGACATATAGCCTATAAACTATGAGCGCCACCCCAGTTTGGGTTTTTGCTTTTGCATCTCTCTACGTCAGTATTAGCCACGATCCACTTTTCCATCCAATCACAGCCTAGACCTTAGTACTTGAGACCATGTTGTGAATCTGACCCCAAATGAGCTGGAAATCGAAGAATCCGCGATCAAATTCGCTAAAGCAAATCGCTCTGCAATTTCATCGCGCCTGACCGATACCACAATATTCCAGCCCGAAGCAAGCGCGGTTTCTGTGTTCATGGCAGGGTCACCAGGCGCCGGCAAAACCGAAGCCTCTAAAGCCCTTATCGAGGAAGTAACAAAAGGCGGGAATGACATTCTGCGCATAGATCCTGATGACTTACGCGCTGAGTTTAGCGCCTACAATGGTAACAATTCATACCTATTCCATCGGGCAGTATCAATTCTGGTGGAACGCATACATGACAGAGCACTGAAACAAAATCAAAGCTTTGTTCTTGACGGCACTTTGTCCAAGTATGAAAAGGCAGAGGACAACATAGACCGCTCTTTAAAGCGCAACCGCACCGTCCTGATCCTTTATGTTTACCAAAACCCGTTTCTGGCATGGCAATTTGTCAAAGCTAGGGAGCGCGTAGAAGGGCGACGCATCGAGGCAGTGCATTTCATAGAGCAGTACTTTGGCGCCCGAGATACGGTTAACCGGCTAAAGCAGCACTTTGATAAAAGTATTGAGGTCGATTTGCTTTTAAAGGATACAGACAACACCATCAGGAGCTACAAAGCGAATATTGACAGGATTGACAACCACATCCCTGAAAAATATGATCGACTGGCTCTTGAAAAGCAATTTTCAAAATCATAGGCTAATCCCATGAGCTTATTCAAACCCAAAAATCCGACTCGTCACACACGATTTTCGGACTTTGTTCGCAATGCCAGTTCCGCTGAGAAAAAGCGGGTGTACATGGCTGTTCTTGAAAAAGCCACTGCAGAACAAAACGTCATACTGATGAAAGCTCGGGAACTGGAAAAATCTGATCAGCATCGTGCTCATGCAGACAGCACCAAACTATAGCAACAACAGAAGCAACATCACCAAAAGTCCAACTGAAACACATCTTATTAAATCAGATAGCTGGATATTGAGTAAAAGTGCTCCGCTGGCACCATCTAGCAGTCCCGCTCTAGTGCATTCAACCGTTGTTCTGCGATAGCCCAAGGCAATCTCCGCCCGTTGTCTTGCATCCGGCGCAGAGAGGCTCTGGCAACGCTCCATCACCGGTCAGCAACGAACACCGCTTCTCCTCCGCAAGCGCAATCGTAAACAAGTCATTACGGCCTGGTTTCACATATAGTCGGCTCAATTCTTCTACTCTTGCCACGCCTCTGGCTGACAGAGGCATCGTTTGCAACCCCAAATCAAGTAAGTGTGCATGCTGCGCTTCCAGCTCCTCGGCATAAAGGACATCTGGCACTATAAACTGATACTCAAGGCTAAACATTGATGCCAGAAGATCTCCCAGCTCCATGTCCAACAAGATATTGGCATCACTGATTAGCAGCAGCACGCAGCGGCTCCTCCGTGTTCTCCATTGATCGAACACGTCGGAACTCCATCAGTGACATACCCAAGAGTTCAGCTGCCTTGGATTCACCAATATATTCCTCAGCCAATGCGTGGAAAACCAGCTGTTCAAACACGTGAGCTTTTTCGGCCGGGTAATCTGGACCGGGCTCTTTTCTGGACCACCCTTTAACTTGAAACAGTTTTGTTAACCGCTCGCGGTATCCAGCGGTGATGACCTCAAGGTCCCTTGCACGATACAGGATGGCTGCCATGGAAAGCCCAAATTCATCTTTGAGCAATCCGAGTTCCTTGAGCTCAACTGCATTTCGGTGCTCACCCAGCTCTTGACGCACTGATTCAGCAGGAAAGAGGAAAGCGCCTGCAAACCGGTTGCACGCGCGCTCTTCATCCAGATCAGCTGCCAATCGCCCCTCAAGCATCAGATGGCCAAGTTCATGAGCCAATGTAAAGCGCTGACGATCACCTGGCCAATGGCTACACACAACAACTATTGGCATACCACTGACACTCGCTGCCAGTCCGTCAAACTTCTTGTCAGCGTCTGACTCAACCATAAACACACGGATACCATGAGTTTCAAGCACATCAATCAGATCCGGGATAGGGTCAAGACCCAGGTTCCAGGCATGACGGACACCATCGGCGATCTCCTCAATCTGGTCCAGTGACTCAATTACCTGTGGCAAGCCATCAACCGCCGCAAACTCTTGCACAGGCGAAAGTGGAAACAATCGCTCAAGCTCAATACGCCGTTCGATTTGATCCATTACCTTGTGTGAAATGGCATCAAGCTGCTTTTTGGGTAGAGTGCTGCGCTTACGATACTCAACCCCCTCCAGCGCCACAGTGTCTGGCCGAAAAAAATACTCTGTACGAACATTGAGCTGGCGAGAAAGCCTGATCAGGATGTCGGACGATGGCATCGCAGTGCCATCCTCATATTTTTTGATGGCAGCATGTGAAACACCAACTTGCTCGCCCAGATCGCGCAATGACAGCCCAGCCGCCTTGCGCGCATTATGCAGTCGATTCTTAAACATGTTGCTCCCTGTTGCAGCTCGCAGTGGCGAACATGGTTTACAAAAACTAATATTTTATTAGTAAATGTAAACCAAGCTGTTCCTTAGCACAAGCACTAAGTCCCCCTCACGCCCGCTGCGCCACCACATCGCGCAACTGGCCCTGCAGTTCACTCAGCCGCTCGGCATTGATCCTGAGCGCGAGCTTGTTCACCATATCCAGATTGACGGCACTGAGCTCGGCGAGTTGGCCAACATCGGCCATCAGTAGCAACAGGGCAAAGACCGCCTCGCTTTCATCCGCACCATCGCGGACAAGTTGATGCAGTGCCTCGGCAATCTCGTCATCAAGACCAAGCATCACCAACACCGCAATACGCGAAGGCACAACGCCGGTGTTTCGTTCGCCTAACCGTTTGTTTAGTGCCACCCCAAAACTGCTTGTCGGCTCGATTGAACAGTAGCGCACCACGATATCCTGCATAAAGGACATACTTGTATCAGCGATTGAGCTCGAGAGCTCATGAACCTGCTGCCGCCTGGAAAGCAACGGTCTGTCAATAAAGTCCATATCGCTCAAAGGCGGCGCCATCTGCTTGATGGCAACCACATCCGGCAGATTAACCGGTTTCTCAGAGTCCTCCCGCTCCAGCACCACAAGGTAATTGGTATAACGACTGACCAGATTGTGCTCAACCGCCAGCCGCGTCGCCTCGTCCACGGAGAGCAGAGAATGAGTCGCTTCACTGGATTCCAGTTCCCGAATCCGCATGGCCACTGCCACACGCAGCAACAGCACAGGGTCGCCAGCCCAGGGTTTAATCTCCAACGATTCATCTAGCCGCTGCACATCTATACCCTGCACATTGCCAGAACCGCCCACGTTGTATTGCAGCACTGCCACAGAGTCATCTTCCGGCATCGCGCTCAGGCCTGCAAACACGGCAACGGCCTCGTGCCTGAACAGCGTCAGCGGCAAGCCGGTTTGCCATGGACATG
>DITX01000005.1 GCA_002422225.1 Gammaproteobacteria bacterium UBA6173 | reverse complement strand
GAGTAATTTGGCAAAGGCATAGGCTATGATTGGTGAAACAACCAAGGTCACTAGCACAAGTTCTGTCATGATGATGACTGGATGGAAAAATTGATCGTGGCTAATACTGACGTAGAGATATGCAAAAGCCAGAACCAGGCTGGCACTCATAGCCGAGACTAACAGTCCCCCAAAGGCCGCTCGAAAATAGAGTTTATGCCCGTCTTCTCTGGCGAGTTGATAGCGAGTGACTTCCCACTCTTTGATGAAGTTGAACCCTGCAACCAAGCCAAGCAGGAAGAGTGGTGAGTAGCCAAGTTCCATTTGCTACACCTTTATCTGTTTGTGAAATCAGTCTGACTTATTTGCGGTTACGCTCTCTGATGACAGAGATTGCTTTTAACTGCTCTTGCGCTCTGTTGGATCGAATCATTGATGCAGGATCGCGGTAGGCACCGCCCGTTTTTGAAACAACGACACCCGAGTCGGCAAGCATGGCGGCAGCTTGGCTGCGGTTGTTAAACAACCTTGCTGAGGCATGCGTGTCACTAGATTTTGTGTTGACCATAACGGTGTCCTCCCTTGCATTGACTATAGGCTATATGTCGAGGACGTGCCAATGCAAGTTACAGCAGTAAATACTTGGGTGCGTTCTGAGAAGGAGAGGACATTTACTTTAATGCCAACACTCCTGTTGGTGAAGGTATATCCATACACAATGTAGACGGATTGCCCCGAGCAGGATTGATTCGGTATTTGGCTGAGCCAAATACCTCACCCCTGCGGGGCGGCTTGCAGCCGTCCTGATTGCGATGCAATCAGTCGAACCGGCAGGTTCTCATCAGCTACCCGAAGCACAAACATAAACGGGCCACCTTAAAAGGTGACCCGTTTATGTTTGGTGCCCCGGGCAGGATTCGAACCTGCGACCTGTCCCTTAGGAGGGGGTTCCGGTAAAGATTTGTCATTCTGGGTCAATCGGCGTTAATCGTATCTATCAGATATATATGAAAATACTGATTTTCCTAGTAAAACCGGCATAACACCGATTTACAACTTTGGTCACAGTTTTGGGCACAAAAGTCGCGTGAAAACCGTAGGGAATTTGCACAGTTTTTTGCGATCGCAAAATTTTTGAGGTCACAGCAAGCGGTTTTAGATAGCGGGTAGTGGGTAGGTTAGCGGTCAGTGCTGCGAGCGCCGGCCAGACCGGCGTCAAGCGCATTGGCCTGAGCGATGAAATCTTTCGGCCGTCGTTTCTGAAAGGTTTTCAGGTTTTCGACTTTCCAACGAAGCGCGGATAGTTGTTCCGCGTGCGGGCATTGCAGTAGTGACCAGTCGGGTTGCGCCCGGGTCAGCCCGCTCAAGAACTGTCGATGGGCGTCATTCAGTAATCGCGGCAGTGCATCCCGGAGCTGGGCGCGAGCATTGAGCAAGGTTTTCAGTGTGCAAGCCACTTCAGTCATACCGACAAATGCGCGCTCGTATTCGCTGACGATGTCTTTGTTGTTGCCGAACAGAACTTCGTGAGTGGGACGGTTGTGGCCTGCGAGATAGACGACAAAGCATTCGACCATCGCTTCGGTCAGGCCGCCGCTTTCGAATAGTTGCCAAACGTCGAATAGATCTCTGGGATGCTGACGATCCAGCGCAGCGACCAGTTTGCTTGCATAAAGCTCATCACGGGCCAATGTTGGTACCTCGAACTCGACGCCGAACTGATCGCTGGTGCGAGCGCTTAGCGAACTGCGCGAGACGGGTAATACGGTGCCGCGAAATACGACGTTAACCTCTATCTTCACTTGGCTGGTGTCGTTCTCCGCAATCAGCTTGGTGTCTCCAAGATCCTTGCTGCGGATCAGACGTGATTGCACGCCGAGACGTTCGATGCGTTGCGTGATGGCGGCCAGTTCCTCGTTGATAGCCTGCAACGCCTGGTCTCGCGGCGTCTGCCAGGGCAAGTAAACTACATCGATGTCCACCGACAGACGGGGCATGTCCTGCAGGAACAGGTTGATGGCGGTGCCACCTTTCATAGCGAAGATGTCGTTGTTGAACACCTCGGGGGCGATGTTCAACAACAGGCGAACGGTGTCAGCGTACTGTTTATCCATGAGGTTTCAGGCTCAACAAAGTGCCGTCATCCAGGCGGCTCATCCATCGCTTGTTGCTGCCAGTGCGAACCGGGTATTGCTCCAGTAGCGTATCGACATCGACTACTTCTGTTTCTCGTGCCCAGGTCAGGAACAGACGTACAGCCTTGACGCTGGTACAGCAGGCCAGCAAGTGTCCGATAACATCCTTTCTTGGCGATCGTAAACCGTCGAACAGGTTGCGGGCCTCTTCGAGGCTTTCCCGGGTACCGGTTTCGTAGAGCAGCTCGAGCACAGCACGCTCCGGCATTGATACTTGCAGACCTGCAGGCTGCCCCGGTGGTGTGTAGAGGGTTTTGCCGGCTAGTGTATCGTTAGGCCAGTCGAATAACCTGGCGTTAACGTATCGCGATGGGAATCGCGTTGTGAACCAAGTGGGTAGTACAAAACGGGTATCACCCCAAAGCACCAGGATCTCCCGAGCGGCCAGATTATGCCGAACCCCCTGCAGCGCCAGGGCACTCTTTCCACCGACATGCAGGCCGGTGACTTTTCCCTGCAAGAACCGTAGTGCACCGTTGACGTCGAAGTCGTCGTTCGGGAATGCATAGACGCCTTGCGCCAAGCGCACTAGCCAGCCGCTCTCGGCGTAGCTGGCAGCTAGCTGGGGAGATACGCCGAATGATTCGAGGATAGCGAGGTCAAACGGGGCTCCGCGGGGGAGTTCCGCTAACAGGTGTTTGATTACTTGATGTCTGGTATTTCCGCTCATGATTTAAATATATAGCAAAATCTAATCATAAGCCATCGGGAAAGCTAGACTCTCGCCTGAAAAATAGTCTCACAGTTTAATTTTAGGCTCAAATCTAATCAGAAGTCTCTTGGTGGCCCAAAACTGCTTAACACCGAAGGCGGAATACCACCGGGCTTGGACCGGGTGATATCCCTGCGAACAGTGGTGGATTGATAAAGTAGAACAATTCTCCAATCAGAATGAATCGGGTGGAAAACAGCTCCTTACGTACTTGTCGCGGCGCGATGACTGTGGCTAGTCGGTCCATCGAATAGCGGGTTGGCATTCAGGATGAAAAGTCACTTGTCAGTTTGATTTTGGTCGGGTAAAAATCTGCAGTGACCTATAGATGCCCAGAATTTAGATGGTGCGTTCTTCCAAATCTTAGTCCTCACTCGCCAGTGTGCGCTATTCAACGTCAATTAACCTGGTTGATCTGCATCATGTTTGCCCGACACAACGATTTCTTTTATTTGAAGATAATCTCACCTAACGGCATGGGTCTTCGCCTTCCTCACAGCTCTGGTTTATGACATGCTCCAAACAGTAAAAAAATAAGTAAGGGACTTACATGACTTCGGCACTTCATTTCTGTGACCGTGAACAAGAACTGCAGCAACTGGTTGAGTGCTGGAACAAAGTCAGCGATCTCAACTGCGCGACAGGACTATGAAGTGGCTCTGGAGGATGGCAACTTCGCGGCGTTACTGGAGAAGGCAACAGATGGGCTGTATACCGTCAGCGCGGGTAATCTGCTGGCTGGTGAAGCCGCCAGTATTCGTTATCACTACGCGCAGTCGATCTGTGCCAAAAACGGCCTGTCGCGCGATGTGGTGGCACAGCGCGCATGAGCGTTTATTAAGAGGTGTTGGGTTATCAGCTCTGGCGATGTCATTGTCTCCCTAGAGCAGGATTGATTCGGTATTTGGCTGAGCCAAATACCTCACCCCTGCGGGGCGGCTTACAGCCGTCCTGATTGCGATGCAATCAGTCGAACCGGCAGGTTCTCATCAGCTACCCAGCGCACAAACAAAAACGGGCCACCTTAAAAGGTGACCCGTTTATGTTTGGTGCCCCGGGCAGGATTCGAACCTGCGACCTGTCCCTTAGGAGGGGACCGCGCTATCCAGCTGAGCCACCGGAGCGAATTGGTGTTGGGTCTGGCGATTTGATAGCGGGCGCGATTATAGCAGTGAAAACTCAGCGGGTGCGAGGCAGGATTACTTCAGAGTAGACTCAGCGCGCAGCGTGGCAAGCCATGTGCTGAATCACACCCGGCTTGTGGCAGGCAAGTTTGCAAATGCTGTAGTGGTAAGTCCTGGCACAGGGGTCTAGCTCGGCTGCTTCGTCAATAGCGGCCTGCATGTCGGCCTGCGCTGCTTTCTGCGTCAGGTACGGACCTGAGATGTTCACCTGAAGAGTCGGGGTGTCAGGATCTGTGGCTACGATATAAAAATTTTCAGAATTCATGAGTGTCTTAAATGGGTACAACGCGCTGTCTTTCGTAAAGAGAACGGCACCGGGGCCACTTTATTGCGTAATCCGAGACTTTTGATCTGCTGGCAACAATGGCGGCGCATTATCCTCCTTTAAATCTGCTTGTGCCAGCATTGCAGCAATAAATTTTTGGCGTTTACAGCATTCCGGTAGCAAGGTAGGCTTCCGCTGTGAAAAACATCAGCATAATCATCCCTGTTATTAATGAAGCCGAGGCGTTGCGAGCCAATTTGCCGCTATTGCAGAGCTGGCGCGGTCGCGGTCACGAAGTCATTGTAGTAGATGGCGGCAGCCAGGACGATAGCTTGAGCGCCTGCCACGGGCTGGTCGATCATTTCTTAATCAGCGCCGCGGGGCGTGCCCGTCAGATGAATGCGGGTGCAGCCGTTGCCAAGGGTGATTTGCTGTTGTTTTTGCATGTTGATACCGTGCTGCCGGATATGTCAGCTGAGTCACTGTTGCACAGAATGAGTGGCTCCCGCTCTTATCACTGGGGGCGATTTGACGTTCGACTCAGTGGGAGCCATTTAGCGTTTCGGGTCATTGAATCAATGATGAATCTGCGCTCTCGTTTCAGCGGTGTCGCCACTGGCGATCAGGCAATTTTTGTCCGACGTACAACCTTCGACAATGCGGGTGCTTATGCAGATCTCCCGCTAATGGAAGATGTGCAGTTGTCTAAGACACTGCTTACGCTGGCTGGTCGCCCCTTGTGTTTGCGCCTGCGGGTTCATAGTTCAAGCCGGCGCTGGGAAAAACATGGCATTGTGCGCACGGTCTGTCTGATGTGGTGGCTGCGTTTGGCTTTTGTTATGGGTGTTGCTCCTGAGCGCTTGCACGCACAATATTACGGCAATAAACAGACGCGCAACGGCAGGCAGATTACATGAGCTATAACGATGTCAGGGTGCTGTTTTTTGCCAAAGCACCGATCGCCGGACAAGTCAAAACCCGATTTATTCCACTATTGGGGGTAGATGGGGCGTTGGCGTTACACAAGCAATTGATTGATCTGACCTGGCAGCGCGTTACAGAGGGCACTCAATGGCCGATGGAATTATGGATGTCGGAATCTGGTCGGGAGGCCTGGTTTGCCGGTATGTGCCCCGAACCAGCAATGTATGTGCAGCAAGGAGAAGACCTTGGCCAGCGTATGCGGCATGCCTTAACTCAGGCACTACAACGTGCGCCAAATGTGTTGGTTATTGGTGCTGATTGTGTATCGCTGGATACGAATTACCTGAACGATGCGATTTCGCGTTTGCGGTCGGGTGCCAGCGTGGTACTGGGTCCTGCGGAGGACGGTGGTTATGTGCTGTTAGGTGTGCGTCACGAGGTGCCAGCAGGGCTGTTTGAGGATATAGAGTGGGGTAGCGCGCGAGTGCTCGAGCAAACCCGTAGTAGGCTTCGTGCGATGTCTATTGACTGGCAGGAGTTGTCGCCACGTTGGGATGTTGATGTGCCAGGGGATTTGCCACGATTGTCAAGATTGTTAACAGAGAATCCAAAAGCGGGTGAGCAGATCAGGCAATACGTTCACGTTGCAGTTGAGTGACAAAGCGATTGATTGCAATTTGTTCGGTTCGACCCAGCGTGCCAAATCTGAAGCCAACAATGGTGTGATTACGTTCTTGCACAAATTGCGCATAAACCGCATCAGCGTCGCATCGCAGGTCCTGATCTATTAAGGGCAAGTGTGTTGTGATGTTAAAGCCTTCAAGCATATCGGGCTCCGGAACAATCTTACCGTCTACCAGTAGCCGAAAACCGGTGGCAGACATATTCTGGATACGTCCCTTGATGCCCTTTGGGTGGCTTTCACTTTTGCATAAGGCGTTCACCATCAATGTACCCGGTACCCAGGCACGGAACGCGTCGCGACGTTGCAGGTACAGTAGTTTTTCCGGGAAATCGATTTCGTAAAAGAGTCCGTTTGCATCCTTGCCAACTCGCGCCAGTTTAAGATCTTTGGCAAGCACCTTGATGCCATTGACCGACGCACGCAGCGTAAATGGTGTGCCCGCCTCGGCGCGTTTGTGTGCTTCACCAGTAGAGAACTCGTCCAGCACAAAATTCTTTTCTTTTAAATTGACTGACAGGACCATGGAAGCAAAGACGGCCCCTGAGTTATCAAACTGAATGCTGATGCTTGATCTGTCAGTTTGTAACGCGCGCAACACAGCGTATATATCACCGGTTGAGGTGTAGTGTCGTTCCTGGTTAAAGTTAGTGGCCATGAGTGAATCGCCTTGCGGTCAAGAAGCGCTCATGCGCTGCCAAGGTTGCGTTTTTCATTGCTACCGGTGGTGGCGCCATGGCTGGTGTACAAGTTCGTCAAAGGAGACGATCCACGCAGTATGCCCAAGGCTCGTTGAGTATTGATTCGACTGCGATGCACAATAATATTATTGGTTTCTGTCAGTTCTTTGCAGAGTTGCAATCGGCTTTCGATACTTTCTATCATTTCAGCCAATGCAAGGTGTTCAGGGCTGCGGCTGAGCAACTTACGCAAGTTAGGGAGGCTGGTTTGATCGTCTTTTAGGCCAGCCTTTGCAAGCAACTGACGGCGCGCGAAATCATCGCTTTCCAGTGTTGCGAGAATTGTCTGCTTTTTTTGCAATAAACTGTTTAGTGTGTCCAGGTCTCGTTTTTCCAAGCAGGCTTTTTCTTCGAGCAGCAGCGCTGACAGCGCATCAAGCTGTAAACGATCTTTTTCAAGTAACCTCTGCAGCTCTGTGCTGATCATGCTGACTTGGCCTCACATTAACACGTAGTCAGCCCCGGGAAACGCTCTCAATTCAGGCTGAAGCTTAGAATCTCTCTTCGAAGGCAAGGATTTTATCTGCCAATCGGCCACTGTCAACGACATATTGCCCTGCATTTATCTTATCGCGCAGTTCTGTGACCCGCGCCGCATCCACTTCGGGCAAATCACGGATGCTGGTTTCCAGCGCCTGCAAGTCTGCAGCCTGTGTGCTGATTGAGACAGCATCGGCACGCGCCTGTGAAGCGCTCCCCTCGTTACCGGCGGGACGACTACCAGCATTTGCTCCGGGAGCAGTCTGACCAGACGATGACTTGACAGCGCTTCGGCTGTCAGAGGCCGGTGCGGTGCTGTTGCTAATCGTTGGAATACTCATGGCTAATCACCCATAACAGTTGAATATAAACAGCTTGTTTCTTGCTTACCCTCAAGTAGCGGCCGTCAGTTTGATAACTTTAGACCAAAACGTCAGATTAATGACGCTTTTTCTAAAATATTACTTTTACTTCTCCCGGGCCAGTCACAATTGCCTGAATTACCCGGTCAGACCGTGAATTTCTAATCTGAATCTGCTTGCCAGACTCGCCATCCTGCAAGGCGACCCCTTGTTGTCGGATCACAACCCCCGCCCGCTCAGCAGTTACCACGACCGTTTCACCACGCTTTACCATCAAGGGTGTGCTCAGTATGTCCAGGCTTAACACGGCATCAGTGTTAGTGTGTCGCTTGATTTCCATGCCAAGGGCATCGTCAATACTTTCAATAATCTGACCGCGGATCATTGAAACATCGACCTCTCGAACGGCAATGTCAGCGGCCGAGATAACCGCGCCACGCGGCATATTGCGTAGCGTAACCACGGCGTCACGGTATACACGGACTTGCGCTGCCACGTGTCTGGCCCATGGAGCTGCATCCCTGCAATCAACTTTTACACTGACTCGCCCACCTTGACCATTATGCCTGCTCATACTTGTTTCTAAGGGTATCGAGCAAACCGGAATTTGCAATCTTGGGTCCGCCGCCGGTAACTCAATTTCGATGCGGTTCCGGCTTGTATCAAAAGATTGCTCAATCGCTTGACGCGCAGCAGAGGCCATGTCCTGGTGTCCATCACCCACTGCTTGAGCGAACGTTGAATCTGCCGATAACAACAACGAGGTCGCGGAAAACCCTGCGAACAGGTAGGGGCGCATCAAAGAGCGCATCTTGGAACCATGTTTGATAGACATAAATATCGTCAAATATCCGTCGTTCTTAAGCCCGAAAAACTGAATGTTAGCTGGGTATCTGCTTTTTTTACCCGTCAGTCACGTTGTTGCAATAATTGTGCCCGACAGATTGGTTTTTTTTTGAATTTGACCTTATGAAATTGTTGCAGATGTCGACATACAAATACACGGCACATCACAAGACCGATAAATAGTTCTTGTCAGGCCGAATCTGGAAATGATGGAGGTACCCACATGGCAGGCGTATTGGACAGCGTTAACAAAAGAACCCAGCTTGTCGGTCAGAATCGACTAGAGCTGTTAATGTTCCGGCTCAATGGCGGACAGCTCTACGGAATCAACGTATTTAAGGTTAAAGAAGTGTTGCCGTGCCCGGCGTTGAGTATCTTGCCGCACAGCAGCCCTGTGGTGCGAGGCGTCGCTTACGTGCGTGGTCGAACCATCTCAATTCTGGATTTGAGCATTGCGACGGGCGGTCGACCATTGGCCGACGTGGTGGGTGGTTTCATCATTATTACTGAATACAACAATTCAGTGCAGGGATTCCTTGTGCGCGGCGTCGAACGCATAGTCAACCTGAACTGGGAAGATGTGCACTCGCCGCCCAAAGGTTCCGGCCGTGAGCACTACCTCACTGCAGTAACAGAAGTTGACAATAAACTGGTTGAAATCCTGGACGTAGAGCGCATCCTGTCCGAAGTGTCTCCGGCAGGGCGGAGCCTGAGTGAATCATTAGTCAACTCTGGCAAGCGCGCTGAAGAGATCAACACGGTATTGATAGTTGACGATTCAAGCGTAGCAAGATCGCAGATCAAGCGCTGTTGTGAAGCCATTGGTTTGCAGACTGTTGTGTTGAATGATGGCAAGCAAGCCTTTAACCACCTCAAAGAGATGTTGGAGCAGGGTCAAAATCCGCTTGAGAAGTATGTGTTATTGATTTCAGACATTGAGATGCCTGAAATGGATGGGTACACATTGACGGCCTCGGTAAAAGCTGATCCTCGGCTGGCTGCCTTGCATATCATGCTGCATACCTCTCTTAGTGGCGTGTTTAACCAGGCCATGGTTGAAAAGGTTGGCGCAAACGATTTCCTGGCAAAGTTTAATCCGGATGAGTTGGCGCAACGTGTGATACAACAGCTTGAAGCGCGCGACAAGGCAGCATGACAGAATTGCCTGGCCTTGGTTCAGGCCAGGCATGTGATTGAAGAGAGACTATGTTAGACGAACAGCAGTTCACGATAGATGATTATCAGGTCTTTAGAACGTTTTTGGATCAGGCCTGCGGGATTGTGCTGGGTGACAATAAACAATACCTGGTTGCCAATCGTATGCGGCGTATCATGGAAGATCTGCAGATCAAGTCGCTGTCAGCACTGGTTACGCGCGTAAATCAGCAATCAACACCCGGGCTCAAGGAAAAGGTCATTGATGCAATGACAACAAACGAGACCTTCTGGTTTCGTGACAGTGCTCCATTTGACGCGCTCAGGGATGTCCTGTTGCCAAGACTGATATTGCAAGAGAAACGCTCTTCAATCCGAATCTGGTCGGCAGCCTGCTCATCCGGGCAGGAGCCTTATTCAATCAGTATGGTGATTGAGGAGTTCAAGAGTCGTAATCTTGGCGTGCTGATGCGCGACCCGGAGATAGTCGCAACGGACATTTCAATGTCCATGCTCAACAGCGCCCGGCAGGCTGAATATGATAGCCTGAGCGTGAGCAGGGGGCTTACAGAAGCGCGCAGGCGGCAGTTTTTTGATGAATTGCCCTTGAGTCGTTATCAACTTAAGCGGTCGATCACTCAGCGGGTCAATTTTCGTCAGTTAAACCTCAAAGATTCCTACTCATCCTTGGGCCGTTTTGACATAGTTTTCTGCCGCAATGTACTGATTTATTTCGCCGCTGATCTTAAAATCGATATTCTTCAGCGGATGCGGTCGGTCATGAACCCGGGAGCCAGTCTGATTTTGGGTGCCTCGGAGTCTCTGCCCGCTGCATTGGCTGATAAATATAGCCTGGAGCGTATCAGCCCCCACACCAGTGTTTATCGCACCTGAAATATTGAAGGCCGGGTGTGTCATCCTGCCCTTGCTACGCTAGGGTCAGTAGCGGCAAAATTCACCGCCCTCGGCAAAAACTCCTTCAAAGCTACGTTTTATGCAGGCAATAGTTTGCCTCTTCTTTGTGTAGAAGAATCCTATCTAACTGAAATATAAGCTTTATATTTGATGGCACGGGTCTTGCTTTCTTTAAATTGTCGCGAACAAGGCAATTCTGGAGCAAGACAATATGACCATCAGTTTCTCAAAGGCGTTAGGTGTGCACGAACAGGCATTGGTGCTGCGTACCCAGCGCACTGCCTTGCTCGCCAACAACATCGCCAACGCCAGCACACCGGGCTACAAAGCACGGGATATCGATTTTCAATCCCTATTGAGCCAGGCCTCCAACCGCAATGTTCGCAGCGTTGATGTGGCAAAAACCAATGCCCGTCATCTCGGTGGTTTCTCCTTGAGTACACAGGCCGAGGCCATGTACCGCGTCCCAACTCAAGCGTCACTTGATGGCAACACCGTCGATGAGCAGATTGAGAATGCTGCGTTTGCCCGCAACGCCATCGAACACCAAGCGAGTTTCCAATTTCTTAACAGCAAATTTACCGGCCTGATGAAGGCGTTGCGGGGAGAGTAATCATGAGCCTGATGCAAATTTTTGATATCGCAGGGTCCGGCATGAGTGCCCAGTCGCTGCGATTGAATACCACCGCCAGCAACATGGCTAATGCCAATAGTGCGGCGAGCAGTGCCGATCAGACTTACCGCGCACGTCATCCGGTTTTTGCCCCGATGTTTAATGACGCTATGTCTGAAATGTTCAATGGAGCGACCGGTGCAGCATCTGCGGGTGTTCGTGTAGCGGGCATTGTTGAAGACAGTCGTCCATTGCAGCCCAGATTTGAACCAGGTAATCCCATGGCCAACGAAGAAGGCTTTGTGTATTACCCAAATGTCGACATTGTCGAAGAAATGACCAACATGATTTCGTCCTCACGCGCGTTTCAGTTGAACGTCGATGTGATGACCGCCGCCCGCACCATGATGCAACGTGTGATGAGCCTGGGCCAGGCCTAACCAATAGCTGGAGTTAAAGATTATGGAACTGAACAACAATAATGCCTTGGGTCGTGTACTGAATGACTATGCATTGCCAGAGCCAGCCAAGTCCAGCGATCCCAAGAAAGCACTGGGCCGTGACGAATTTCTCAAGTTGTTGATTGCGCAGCTTGAGAATCAGGACCCAACGTCTCCACAGGAGAACGGTGAGTTCGTGGCGCAATTGGCGCAGTTCTCTCAACTAGAAGAATCTCAGAAAATGAGCCAGAGCTTTTCTCAGTTCTCATCAGCATTTCAGTCTACGCAGCATTTGCAGGCAACCTCTCTGGTCGGTAGACCTGTGCATGTTCAGTCCTCTGAAACCATGCTCGGCACCAATGGTGCAATCAGTGTGCTAGCTGATTTTGAAATCGCTGTCCAGGAAGCATCATTAAGCGTCTACAACGATGCTGGTGCGCTTGTTGATCAGTTTTCGCTTGGCCAGCAGAGTGAAGGGCGTAAAGAATTTATCTGGACTGGCATGGATGGAAATGACCAGCGCTTCCCACATGGCAATTATACATTTGAAGTTTCTGCGTCTCGTGGTGGTGTAACGGAAGCGCTGCCTGTCTATCTCAGTGCCAACGTCAATAGCGTGACTATTGAGCCTAGTGGAAAGCTCACATTAAATCTGGCTGGTATCGGACCCAAGTCAATGTCTGACGTCATCCAGATCAATTGATTTTCTTAGTTAACAGAATTATCAGTATTAAATAAACATCGTAACAGGCCGGAATAGAGGCCCGCCAAAGAGGTAGGTAAAATGAGTTTTAACATTGGTTTGAGCGCGTTGAATGCTGCACAACAAGAGATTAGTGTTACAGGTAACAATATCGCCAACTCCGGTACAAACGGCTTCAAGGCTGCAAAGACCGTGTTTGGCGATGTGTATGCTGCATCGGTACTAGGCGGCGGTGGAACTCAGTCAGGTAGTGGTGTGACATTGCAGGAGATCAAACAAAGCTTCACTCAGGGTAATATCAGTTTTACCCAAAACACCTTAGACCTTGCCATCAATGGCGAAGGTTTTTTTGTACTGAAAGGTGAATCTGGTATTGCATACTCGCGTGCTGGAGCATTTGGTACCGATCGCAACGGATTTATCGTTAACAGTGATGGCGAGAAGATTCAGGGTTTTGCACCGTCAGCTGCCGGTAATGCAACAGGTGGCGGACCACTGACAGATCTGCGAGTTACTACTGGTGAAATTCAGCCACGCCCAACGACCGGTGTAACAACAATCATCAACCTTGATGCGGCTACACAACCCTCAGCCGTAATTGGCAGTACGCTGACACTCAATGCCGGTCGCAGTACAACACCCATTCTGATGGGCGCCTTGGATCCTCGCGAAAACGGCTACCAGTCCAACACGATTGAGGTGATAGGCGCCGACCGCCAATTACGTCGCATAACAGTCCCAGCAAACTCGTCTGCTAACCAGGTGGCTGAAATATTTGCGGGAGCCAGTGGCGTGGCGGCGCAAGGCAGTACAGTTGCCTTTATCACAGCAATAACGGCCGGGCCAGTTGCGCCTGCAACAGCGCGATTCGCCATCAATGGTCGAGAATTTGAAGTAGATCCAGCCAATCCAGATGCATTTAATTTGCTAGCGAACTCAATTAATAATGCGAATACGAATGTCAGCGCGCGTGTGGTGAACGGTGCTATTCAGATATCCCACGACACCGGCGCTGACCTGAATTTCACTAGTGGTTCTGTCGGTAATGGCACGATCACGGTGTCTGGCTCTGAAAAAGATACTGTGACAGGTGATCCGGTTCCGGTGGGGGTAACTACGGTTGCTGATTTTAACGGTACTGATGTGATTGTGGTGGGTGGTACGGTTGAGTTTACCTTGGAGGAAGGAGTCGTTCTTCGTGCTTCCAGTGTTGATGCAGAGGGCGATCCGATTGACCAGAATCTGCAGATTGGCAGCATTTTTGGTGATATCTCTCAACCGGATGCGTTGGATGGTCAGTCGTTTATTACCAATACGTTTGATCCAAAAAATCCGGAGACTTACTACCGCTCTACGGCCATCACCATCTACGACACGGTAGGTACTCAGCACTCGCTGGCGATGTACTTTGTTAAAGAGCGTCCAAGTGAGACTGGCGATACAAACCTGTGGAGTGTCTATTTTCAGGTTGACGGTCGTGATATCGGATTTGACCCCAACTCACAGGATGGTATTCCAGTTCCTGCACGCTATGACCTGAAGTTTGACGACACAGGTCGTTTTGATCCCAATCAGTTACCAATAGAGATTACCAACTGGTATCCCGTTGATGCTGCTGGTCGTCGTATTGGCGCGGGTCCTAAGCCTGGTGATCTCAATGTATCAGATCAACTCAATAACTCTAATTTCAAAATTGACCTGACTGGTATGACTGCGTTTGGTGGTGATTTCTCAGTGCAAGAGAACGATCAGGATGGTTTCGCAAAAGGTCAGTTAACAGGTCTTGAAGTGAATACGCGTGGATTGATCTCTGCGCGCTTCTCCAATGGTCAATCACGTGTACTGGGAGAAGTGGCTCTCGCCAATTTTGCCAACTCAAGCGGATTGGCAAATCTGGGTGGTTCCAAATTTGCAGAGACTAGTGAATCAGGCGCAGCGTCAGTGTCTGGTGCAGGGACTGCAGGGTTGGGAGCGATTCAGTCAGGCGCGTTGGAAGATTCCAACGTTGATCTGCCAACCGAATTGGTTCAGTTGATTATTTCGCAGCGCAATTATCAGGCAGCCGCACAGATTATCTCTGCAACCGATGATGCAACGCAGACCATTATCAACCTGTAATAAATTGAATTTGTGTTAGCACTAAACGAGCACGGAGAACGTTATGGACAAGGCCTTATACATCAGCATGACCGGGGCGTCGCAAACCATGCGCGCACAGGCGATACATGCACACAACATGGCCAATGCCAGTACCAACGGCTTTCGTGCTGATCTGGCGCAAGCACGCTCCATGCAAGTTTATGGTGAAGGCATGCCTTCGCGTGTTTACAGCATGACAGAGAACCCTGGCACTGATTTCAGCAAAGGCCCTCTGCAACAAACGGGCAATAGCCTGGATGTTGCAGTAAGTGGTGAGGGCTGGATTGCCGTTCAAACAGCGGATGGAAGTGAGGCTTACACCCGTGCCGGGGACCTGAAAATCAGTGTGTTTGGTGAGTTAATGACTGGTAATGGTTTGCCGGTGCTTGGCAATGGCGGTCCGATTGTGTTGCCACCGCATGAATCTATCGAAATTGGTGAAGATGGCACGGTGTCGTTACGAGAGCTGGGTCAGGCGGCGGACGTACTGGCTGCGGTTGACCGAGTCAAACTGGTCAATGTTGATCAAGCTGACATGATCAAAGGCCCGGATGGATTGTTGCGTCGTCGGGATGGCTTCGACGCAGTGCCTGACGGCAGTGTGCAACTGGTTTCCGGTTACCTGGAAGGCAGCAACGTCAATATGGTGGATTCCATGGTTGAGATGATCAATTTGACGCGTAACTACGAGATGAATGTTAAGTTAATTCAAACACTTCAACAAAATTCTGAAACTTCGGCACGGCTCTTGCAAATACAGTAGTAAGAGCAGTAAAAGCGGAAAAAAATTGCCGCTGACAGCGAAGAATGATTGAAGTGCCGGCAGGCCCGGCAACAGGAGTAAACCAGAATGCACGCAGCACTATACATTTCAAAAACCGGTCTCAGCGCCCAGGATACGCGCCTCGCGGCCTTATCAAACAACCTAGCCAACGTTGCCACTAACGGTTTCAAAAAGGATCGTGTGGTTTTTGAAGATCTGCTGTACCAAATCCAGCGGCAGCCGGGTGCCAGTTCTACCCAGAATACAGAATTGCCATCGGGCCTGCAGGTCGGTACCGGTGTGCGGGTGGTCGGCACGCAGAAGCTCTTTAATCAAGGAGCTCTGCAAACCACCGGTGAAGCGCTGGATCTGGCGGTGAATGGTCGCGGATTTTTTGAGATTCTGATGCCAGATGGTACGTCGGCTTACACACGCGATGGCCAGTTTCATATGAGCGCAGACGGCGAAATTGTGACTGCATCAGGTCACTTGCTGAATCCTGGTCTGAACGTCCCACAAAATGCACAGAGCATTACCATCGGTTCGGATGGTGTGGTTACAGCACGGTTGGTTGGTCAGACCGAGTCAGTAAATATAGGCAATCTGAATCTTTCTGACTTTATAAACCCGGCAGGATTGCAGGCGATCGGCGGCAACTTGTTTGTGCAAACAGTATCAAGTGGCACGCCTCAGCAGGCCGCTCCTGGTCAGAATGGCATGGGCCTGGTGGTGCAAGGTGCACTAGAAAGCTCCAATGTCGAAGTGGTTGAAGAGTTGGTAGATATGATTACTACCCAGCGTGCTTATGAAATGAACTCTAAAGTTATTTCAACCGCTGACCAGATGCTCTCGTTCCTTAGTCAGAACCTTTAATCGCTGAGTTAAATTGATTTTCAGGAGTAGCGCATGAAAACAACACAATTCAAACGCCTCGCAAAACTCAGCCCCGTGCTGCTATTGGTGGCTTGTGGTGTGCGTTTGCCTGAAGGCCCGATGCCGGATGATCCACGATATGCGCCGGTGTGGGTGAGTGCAGCTGATGACTCCGTGCGAATCTCTGGCGCCATTTATAGCCCAGGTACAGCGGTGAATTTGTATCAGCGTCGCGCTCACCGATTGGGCGATGTGTTGACCATCAATCTGAACGAATCTACCAGTGCCAGTAATTCGTCGGGCACCACGTTTAATAAAGAGTCCAGCACTAGCACCGGAGAGATGTCTTTGTTTGGTCGTAGTGAAAGTGCTTTGGAATTTGGCGGTGAATCTGATTTCTCAGGCTCTGCCAATTCGGATTTGAGTAATCAACTCAGAGGAAACATCACCGTCACCGTGACCGATGTTTTGCCAAACGGTTTGTTGGAAGTGCGTGGGGAAAAATGGCTGCAGATCAACCGTGGCAAAGAGTATATCCGCATCAGCGGCCTAGTCAGACGTCAGGATATAGCGCCGGATAACACCATTGCTTCGACACGAGTAGCGGATGTGCGCATTGCGTACAGCGGCACTGGCACAATGGCCAATACCAATGAGCCCGGCATTCTAAGCAGATTTTTTGTTGGACCGTATTGGCCACTTTGATTTGAATTAAATAGACAAAATATTTCTTTGCCCGATCAGGATACAAACATGAAAAACGTAACAGCAAACAGAAACATCGCCCAGCAAGCAAGCAGAAAAATGCTGTGTGCTGTGTTGATTGTTGCGCAGGTGCTGGGCTTTTCAGTGTCTGCACAGGCTGATCGGATCAAAGATATCGCGAACATTCAGGGTGTGCAGGCAAACATGTTGGTAGGCGTAGGCTTAGTCACTGGCCTTGATGGCACTGGTGACCAGACAACCCAGGCCCCGTTCACTGCTGAATCTTTCAGGGCCTACCTTGATCAGTTTGGTATTCCAATGCCGGCTAATCAGAACTTTCAACTGCGCAACGTGGCGGTAGTATCTGTGCAGGCTGAACTGCCGGCGTTTGCTAAGCCCGGTCAGAATATCGACATCACGGTGTCATCACTGGCCAATGCTGCCAGTCTTCGTGGAGGTAGCTTAGAGCGTACTTTCCTGTTGGGTGTTGACGGGGAAGTATATGCAATCGCGCAAGGCAATCTGATTGTGGGTGGCTTGGGTGTGGAAGGTGCAGACGGCTCGCGCATCTCCATCAATGTGCCTAGTGTTGGCAGAATTCCAGGCGGGGCAACCACTGTTCGTGAGGTGGAGACAGCTTTTAATACTGGCGATTATGTAACATTTAACTTGAAACGAGCGGACTTCACCACGGCGCGTCGTTTGTCTGGCGCTATTAACAGCTTCCTAGGTGACGGTACAGCTGAAGCATTGGACGCAGTGTCCATTCGAGTACGTGCCCCCATTGATCCGCAAGCTCGTGTGGCCTATGTATCCGAGCTCGAGAACATGCAGATAGAGCAGGGCGCTGCATCTGCGCGAGTTATCGTCAACTCACGCACGGGCACTATCGTAATCGGTGAGCACGTTCGTGTGTCACCTGCAGCCATTACCCATGGCAGCCTGAGCGTTACCATCAGCGAAAGTTTTGGTGTCAGTCAGCCAGCTCCGTTTTCTGAGGGAGAAACCGCTGTGCTGCCGCAGACTGACATCAGGGTGACGCAAGAAGACAGCCGCATGTTCCTGTTTGATGCAGGCACAACACTGGCTGATATCGTGCAAGCGATCAATGCGGTGGGCGCTGCCCCAGGGGATCTTGCTGCAATTCTTGAAGCGCTTAAACAGTCCGGCTCATTACGTGCCGACCTGATTGTGATCTGAGGAAAAACGTCATGATCACCAACATCCGCGATGCGTCAATTTACACAGATCTGAATGGCCTGAATGCCATCAGTCAGTTGGGTCGTAAAGACTCCGCTGAAGGTCTGCGTGAAGTGGCAAAGCAATTTGAAGCCATGTTCTTGAACATGATGCTCAAAGGCATGCGTGCGGGGGAAGAGACTTTGTTTGGTGACAACTACCTGCGAAGCAATGAAACAAATTTCCATCAGGAAAATTTCGATAACCAATTGGCTTTGCACATGTCAGCGTCAGGTGGTGTTGGTCTCGCAGAAACATTGCATCGTCAACTGATGCTGCGTTACGAACCCGCATCGGCCAGTGACGTGTCTGCGATAGCCGGCACCTCTGGTGATCTGGATAAGGTGCGTCGATTTACAGGCAGNNTCATGCAATCCCGACAAGTAAGCGCCAGGCAAGTAGCACAATTTGTTCCGCCAGCCAGCGAAACACCAGCTCTGCAAGCTGCTCCCGGTCAATTTGAGTCTCCCGAATTATTTGTAGAGCACCTGCTACCTGTTGCTGAAAAATTTGCTACTGAACTGGGTGTAGATCCCAGAGTATTGCTTGCGCAGTCGGCTTTAGAGACTGGGTGGGGCAAAAAAATGATACGTGGGGCTGATGGATCGCCCAGCTACAACTTGTTTGGCATCAAAGCAACGGCTGGCTGGCAGGGCGGCCGCGCGAATGTCAGTACGCTTGAGTACCGTGATGGTGCCATGTACCGTGAAACAGCCAGCTTCAGATCTTACAGTTCGTACGAAGAAAGTTTTGCAGACTATGTCCAGCTAATGCAGGGCCAGCCACGATATGCGCAAGCATTGGAGCATGCGGCAGATTCCTCTGCGTACAGCAATCAGCTGCAAAAAGCAGGTTATGCAACGGACCCTGATTACGCAGAAAAAATTCAAAGCGTTCTGCGTAGTCCTTCTCTGAATCAAGCCAGTCTGGGCGGTCGCTCAGCAACATGGGTGAACTGAGATGAGCGGACTGATTAATACAGCTATCACAGGCATCCGACTGAATCAGACAGCAATGTCTGTGACCGGTAATAACATTGTTAATGCCAATACGGAAGGTTATAGCCGTCAATCCATCATTCAGTCCACCAACCCTTCATTGCGAACTGCCGCCGGGTACTTGGGGGCAGGCGTCAAAATTGATGATATCTATCGTCATACAGAAAAGTATCTGGTTGACCAAGTGGTCCGCGATATCTCTGTGCTCAGCGACTCGGATGCCTATCTGTTTAATATTTCTCAAGTCAATAACTTGTTGGCCTCTGATCAAACCAACTTGTCACGCTACGTGAACGACTTCTTTGGTGCTGTTAATGAGTCGGTAAATGATCCGGGGTCGCTACTCGGTCGGCAATTGCTGCTGACGCAGGCCAATCAGATGACAGCCGGTTTTAAAGCGGTTGAATCACGCCTGGTTTCACAGAATGACTCGGTCAACAAACAACTGGTGGGTGTGGCGGACAACATCTCTACCTTGGCAAAACAAATTGCTGATCTGAACAAAGTGATCGGAGAGTCTTCTACTTCGGGCGGGCGCAATCAACCCAATGATCTGCTCGACAAACTCGATGTTGTCATCCGCGAACTCTCCAAGTTCGTCAATGTAAGTACAGTTTCACGCCCTGAGGGCGGCCTAGATGTGTTTATAGGACAAGGTCAGCCCTTGGTTGTTGGTAATGCTACCCAAACCCTCAAAGCTGTTCCCGGTGTAACTGATGCGAGCCGCTTTGATTTGGCTTTTGTCAGCGCTCAGGGCAATCAGGTTGTCAACAAATTGATGACGGGTGGTGAATTAGGCGCGCTGATGCGTTTCCGTCAAGAAGCACTTGAGCCGGCAATTGGTGCAATTGGTTTATTGGCGACCACGATTGCTTTTGAAGTTAATGAGCAGAACAAGTTAGGCATGGATCTGGAAGGCAGTCTGGGTGGACTGATATTTGCGGATGTTAACAGCGCAGTTGCTTCTAAGGATCGTGTGCGCGCGTCGCTGAACAACATGCCGCCAAATGACCGTGTAGTGAATGTGACGATCGAGTCTGTCTCTGATTTGAAGATCAGTGACTATGAGCTCAAATTCCCGGGACCAGGCAAAAATTATTCACTGGTCAGATTGTCCGACGGAAAATCGGTCAGTGATGGTGTGTTGGGTACAAGTTTCCCTCAGTCAATCTCTGTTGATGGTTTCAAGTTGAATTTCGAAGCCGGGAGTTTTCAGAGTGGCGACAGATTTCTCATTCAGCCGACTAAACTTGGCGCAAATCAGCTGCAGGTTCAGATATCGCGTGCTGAAGAATTCGCGTTCGCGTCAGCAGTCCGGGTTGACTCCTCGGTTTCGAATCAGGGGGGCGTGCGGCTGCTGTCAACGGAAGTGAATAGCGTTGAGACAGGCCTTTTTTTAAAGGCAGGCCAACTCAGCCCGCCAATGATGATACGGTTTACCTCTGCGACAACATATGACGTTCTCGATTATTCCGATCCAGCACGCCCAGTACCTTTGAGTCCACCGCTGACCAACCTGAGCTTTACACCGGGCGCAAGGAACAATATTTTTCCAAGTGAAGCAGGCGGTACAAGTGTTGCCAGCAGCGGGACAGCAGTCGCTCAAGTTCAGATTGGTTCTGCCGCAAATGGTTACCCCGGGGAAGTTTTGCGCTTCCAGACCATAGACAACACGACGGGGTTCATTAAAGAGCAGCATCTGACATTGATGGCAGGTGAATCGGCTGCCAGCGCAGCACGCAGGATCTCAGGTCTGAACGGCATGCAGGCGACCGCATATTCATCAGCGGAGCTCTCGGATTTCCAAAGCGGCGGCGTAGATCCTTTGACGCTGACACTCAATGGCATTGAACTCACCAATCCTGCCTGGGTTGCACCTGGCGCAGCGGCACCAGAGAGCATTCCAAACCCTCTAACAGCCGACTTCATACGTGACCGAATTAACAGAATGCCGGACTTTCAAGCACAAGGAATCAGTGCGCGCAGTGATGGGACCAAACTGACTGTTTTCTCCACACAGGGTGTTGATTTATCGTTTCAGATGGATGGCTCTGGGTCATTGCGCGCTGGTGAACCCTCGCAATTGATTGCGGCGCCGGCACCTGCAGATCCAGCAGTCAGTTTTACAATCGGCGGTAAAATTGATATCCAAATGACCGCGAATTCCCAGCTGTTTTCCAACAGAAACGACGGTGTATTTGGCCCGGCACCTATTGGTCAGCCAAGCTACCGCGGAATTCAGGTCTCGATGACCAGTGGCACCGGAGTTGATGGTGCACCCAAAGCTGGAGATAGCTTTGTCATTTCATACAACACAAATGGCACTGCAGACAGCAGAAACGGCTCTGCAATCTTAGGTCTTAACAGCAGGCCCACTTTGTCTAATGGCAACCTTACCTACCACGCTGCTTACGGCCAGTTAGCAGAGAGTCTGGGTATACTTACCAGCCAGGCACGCATCAATCAGAGTGCTGGCGAGTCCATGTTAAGACAATCCATGGACGCCTTGCAGTCGGTGTCGGGAGTCAACCTCGAAGAGGAAGCCGCCCGACTTATTCAACTTGAACAACACTATAACGCGTCTGCTCGACTGATCACTCTGGCGAGAGATCTGTTTGACACGCTGTTGAACATGTAAGGACGAGGCTGAGAGGAAAAATTATGTCAGTACGCATGTCTACAAATCAATTGTTCAGCCGCGGCCTCAATCCAATGCTTGATGTGCAGAAAGCCGTGAGCAAAACACAAGAACAGATTGCGACAAATAAGCGGGTGTTGACACCGGCAGATGATCCCATTGCAGCAACACGTATATTGCAATTGAATCAAGAACTGACCGACATGAAAAAGTTTAACAGCAGCTTGTCCACACTCAACAGCAGAATGTTACGAGAAGAAGCCGCGCTGACCGGGATAAGTGATTTACAGCAAAAAGCCCAGGAACTAGTGCTTCAGTCAGGTAACGCGGCCCTGAACAAAGAGCAGCGTGGTTACATCGCTACTGAGCTGCAAAGTGTTGTGGACAGTATGGCGCAACTGATGAATTCAAAAGATGCCAGTGGGGAATATTTGTTTGCTGGTTACCAAGGCAACACGGCCCCTTTTGAAAAGGATGCAGAAGGCAGATACCAGTATCTGGGCGATGAGGGACAGCGGTTTGTGCAGGTTGGACCGGTTACCTCAATTGCTGCTAACGATTCCGGTTTTCAGTTGTTTATGAATATTACAAGTGCCAAACCCAATGTGACGGTATCTGCGGGTACGGGTAATGCAGCTGTTCCTCCCGCGCAGGTAAGCGGAGCGCAAGTGCGTAACGCGGAGAGATTCGCGCAGTTTGTACCAGAAAGTGCTGTCATTGAGTTCAGGCCGGTTGATGAGATTGTGCCGCCTGGCCTCAACTACACAGTCAAGCAGATTTCTGATGGGCGCGTGCTGATGAAAAACGTGCCATATGTCTCTGGTAATGAGATTGAGTTTGCCGGTGCTGTGCTCAGGGTAAAAGGCAGGCCAGCAGAGGGTGACACGTTTATTGTGGAGTCCAGTAATAAGAAAGGATTGCTGGAAGGACTTGAAGATTTTATATCCAGTCTGAACACGTACGGGGACAACACTGCTGATCGTACATTGCTGGCTGAGTCGATGAAGTCAACAATCAGCAACCTGGAAAATGCACAAACACAATTGCTGCAGACTCGTAGCGCAGTTGGTTCACGTATGAATCAAATTGCGGCCACACAATCTGCAAATCAGGACTTTGAATTGGTTGTACGGACAGCATTATCTGAGTTGTCGGACCTCGATTATGCCACGGCTATCAGTCAGTTGACTCAAGAGAGTTTTGTTCTTGAAGCCGCCCAGACAAGTTTTGCAAGAATCTCAAGAATGTCGTTGTTTGATCTGATTTAGAGATTTGTATAATTAGATTATAGAATAAGGGGTATATAAAAATATGCATAAAAATACGAAAAAAAGCTAAAGAAGTAAATTTGATTGTCGTTATATGTTTTAACAAAGCGGGTTTAAAAAAATATAGCGAGTTGCTTTGATTTTTTGCGATATGCAACTCAAACCAAACTTAAGAAACTGGAGTTTTAATCATGGGTCAAGTAATCAATACCAACATCGCGTCACTGAATGCACAGCGTAATCTGGGCACTTCTCAAGCCGAAACAAACCAGGCGCTGCAGCGTCTGTCATCAGGTCTTCGTATCAACAGCGCAAAAGATGATGCTGCTGGTCTGGCAATTTCAACCCGCTTTGATTCACAAATCAAAGGTATCGCGGTTGCAATCCGCAACTCAGGTGATGGTGTGTCTCTTGCTCAGACAGCTGAAGGCGCGCTGGGTTCGATGACAGAGTCCTTGCAGCGTGTTCGCGAACTGGCGCTGCAAGCTGCCAACGGTACTAACAGTGCCTCTGATCGCGAGGCGCTGCAGGCAGAAGCCAGTCAGTTGATCGAAGAGATAGCGCGTACCGCCGAGGGCACTAACTTTAACGGTGTAAAACTGTTGGATGGCAGTTTTGCTACCTCTATTCAAGTTGGAGCCAACGCCGGGGACACTGTTGATGTCAGTATTGCCAAACTGACGGCAGATACACTGGGTGTTGCTGCCAAGAATGGCGTATCTTCTGTAGGTACTGATAATGCTCTGGCTGCTGGTGAACTGGTTATCAATGGTGTGTCAGTTGGTGCAACACGTGCAGCAGATGATACCGCTTCAACGTTAGATCCTGAAACCAGTGCGATAGCAAAAGCAGCTGCGATTAATCGTATTTCCGATCAAACCGGCGTAACTGCTGTTGTTGATACAAACACCGTTGCCGGCTCAGCAATGACCGCAGCTGTGCTTGATGATGAAGTTGTTATTAACGGCACGACTATTTCTATACAAACGACAGGGGATGCTGCGACATCGCGTGCCTCGGTAGCGGCAGCTATCAACTCAGTATCTGCACTGACCGGCGTAACTGCTATCGATACTGGCGACGATGAACTGGGGGTCACGCTGACTGCAGCGGACGGTCGCAATATCGACGTTGATCTGGGTGCCACCCTTACCGCAGCTGCTACTGGACTTGCCGCTACAGACACCTATGCTGGCGGATTTACCCTCGTGGCTAATGCAGACGTCAGCTCAATTGATATCACAGGTACTGACGTGGCGAATGCCGGTTTAACGGCTGGCAGTTATACATCAGGTGTGTCAAATGTCAGCACCGTAACACGCCAGGCAGCGGATGCGACGGCCGATGCAATCATCAGTCTGGACGCGGGCGATCTCGTGATCAACGGTGTGAATATCTCAGCTGCCAGTGCAGCGGATGATACTGCCTCTTACACAGATTCTT
>DITX01000162.1:1649-4981 GCA_002422225.1 Gammaproteobacteria bacterium UBA6173 | reverse complement strand
GTTCGACTCCGACCTCCGGTACCAAATTGACGTTGTTGACGGTGCTCTACTCCACCTCAAATAAACGACGCAAAAACACCGTCTCCACCTCGCGGCGCAGGTCGTTATTGGCCTTCTTCAGAAAACCATGACCTTCATCAGCGAACAGCACATAGCTGGTATCAACGCCGTTGGCGCGCAACTCTCTCACTACCTGATCAGATTCTGATTGCGGCACGCGCGGATCATTGGCACCTTGCATCACCAGCATGGGGCGGGTGATATGTGACACATTATTCAGTGGTGAAATACGCTCAAACACAGCGCGCATGGCAGGATCACGCTCGTCGCCATACTCGGCACGGCGGTTGTCGCGGCGATAGGCCTCAGTATTCTGCAGAAAACTGATCCAGTTGCTGATGCCATAGCGCTCGACTCCACCAACCAAACGATCAGAATAATGTATCATCGCCGCCAGCGACATGTAGCCCCCATAACTCTGCCCATAAACCGCAACACGCGCTGCATCCAGACCTGGCTGGGTCGCGATCCAGTCCAGCAGTGCGCCAATATCCTTGACGCTGTCTTCACGTTTTTCGGCATTGTCGAGATTCAGGTAGCGGGTACCATAACCATCACTGCCGCGCACATTTGGCAGTATGACCACGGCATTCAGTGTGTCAGCAAAATACTGTGCGCCCGGATTCCAGCCTGGGCGTGATTGCGACTCAGGCCCCCCATGGATGTCGATGATCACGGGCAAGCTGGCGTCAGGTTCTGCGCGTGTCGAACGATACACAAAGGCAGGCACAGACAGGCCATCAAAACTATCAAACCGTACCAGCGATGGTTCCGCCAGCCGCGAGGCATCCAGATCGCCGAGTTCCGATTCGGTCCAACGCGTTAATGCGCCAGAGGCCACATCATGGCTCCAGACGTCGCCTGCGGAGCGTGCCGTAGACAGGCCAATGGCAAGGGTTGAACCATCAGAGGAAAAGTCGAGAACGTTCAGCACGCCACGCGGCAATTCCGGTTGCGGCAGCGTGTTTCCAGTCACCCGATTCTGAACAACAACGCGGCTAAAACCATCTTCATTCACGGCATAAGCCAACACTTGCCCGTCCTTGCTGAGTGTATAAGTCTCAACGTCCCAAGGCAGTTCTGGCGACACCGGGGTCACCGTGCCAGTTGCTACATCAATCTCAACCAGCCGACGCACATCGCTACCATTATTGCTGATGGTCAGAATCACTTCCCCGCCTTGAATAAGCCGGGCACTGTCATAACGGGCAACACCACCGGCGATATGTAATGGTCGCAATTCGGCACTTTCCGCATTAAGCAGCATTAACTCGTCTATCTGATTGGAGAGGCTGCGATTGACCAGAATGGTGCGCCCGTCATCACTGATGTCAGCAGGGCCGACCGACCCGGTGCCTCGCCACAGCAGGCGTGTGCTATCCGGTTCGGCAGGGTTGGCCGTAAATATCGCATAATCGCCCGACCCGCTCACCGCACGCGACCATGCCAACAACTGACCATCGTCGCTAAATCTGGCCGACTGATTGCGCGTACCCGTATCGGTCAATTGCACAGTGCTGCCGTCAAGCCCTCGGGTAAACAGTTGAAACCACTCGTCGCCACCGGTGTCGCGGCTAAACAGAAAACGCTCAGTGCCTGGGATCGCCTGCGCGCCGGCCACGGGCTCATCATAAAACGTCAGCTGCTGACGAGCTCCGCCCGGTGTACGTACGCGGTGCAATTGGCTGGTGGATCCAAACCGCGTGGTGATCAGCATCGAACCATCGGGCAACCAGTCCTGAAACTGGGCAGACCGAAAATTCTGGTAGCGCTGCACCGCGGCGCGCACATCGTCAGGAATGGCTGGCACGTTCTCAAGCCGGGCACTGCCCACCTGCCGGACATCAGCGTCCAGCACACTGCCGGGACTATTATTGCTGGTCTGCGCCAGCGCCTGGGACAGCAGCAATTGTGTGAGCACTGCGGCGGAAAGATAAAGAGCTTTCATGCGGAGATTCCTGTTTTGGATACGGATTTCAAGTGCTGACATCATAAGGTTTGTTGCCATCCGGGGTCAGACTGAGGGCACTTAGTTCCGTATCTATTAGTTGGCTGAACACCGCGATGCCGTTAGCCGAACGCCAGGCTCAAAGGGCATAGACTGAACTATGCCATGACTGGCCAGCTCGTCAAATGCTACCTGCTGCAGCGCGCGGGTCTGCTCCATGGTCATGCCCAGTTCAAAGGCCGAGCACTCATTGGCACCAAGAGAGCGTGGATCGAGCCCGGTCAAACTGCCAAAAACCACCAGCGCTTCGAGATAAGAGCCATGTGCGCTGGCGTGATAGTGATCGTAGGTCCACAGATTCACCTTGCCAAAATCAATGCCATCATAAGGGTTGGCGTCAGCGACATCCGTGTCCATGGCACGGGTCCACGCTTCGCCCACCGGAATAACACCGCGCACGTTCGGAGCCGCCGCCGCTGCGTCATAACCCGCGCGTACGTCATTAGCCATGGCGGCAACCGGTTGCCCAGCCCAGGCACCGTTTTCTGGGTAAATTTGATCAGCGCGTGACCAGGTTGCCATCAAGTGGATGTCGACAGCGGAATTGCGGGCGACGAGGATGTCGGCCATTTGCTTCACCGTTTCCACCAGTTTGAGCGGATCGCCGGGCTTGTCGAAGTCGAGTGTGCTCTGGCCGTGCATAACCACAGTATCCCACGGACGTCGGGCGATCAGACCCAGTCGATTCTGCAGGTGAAAATCCAGACCACTGCCGGGCTCGGTCTCCAGCGAGACCTCGTAGTTTAGTCCCGCCTGCTGGGTGAAGGACTTAAACAAGGCAGGTACGCCGCCAACACCCTGATTATTGAGGTCTGTCACGGTGTGAGCTCGATAAAAACGCACCGCAGACCCAAAACCAAACGTGAAACTGTTGCCGATAAATAACACGCTTTCACCGGACTGTGCCAGTGTCTGGCTGGCCAGAACCATTAGCCCTAAGGCTGCAATTTTAACTCGTCGCATAGTACGATCTCCTGTTGATTTTTGGTGTTTTATCGGTCGATGCGTTGATTTACTACCCGCAGTTTAGAAGCTGCGTTACTTTAGCCGGTGGGCGGGTCATTTCCAATCAAAATTGCCCTGCTTGATAGCAAACGCTCGCAACCTCATTTATGCTCAAACCAGATCGCCAGCATAATAACGAGGGACACCAATGGACACTAAAAACAACCCGGAATACGTCGCAGGTAATGGCCTGATTCATCGCAGACATCTGCTTGGCCTGGGTCTTGCGGGCATCGGCTCAATGGCTGCAGGCTCAGCG
>DITX01000162.1:0-1640 GCA_002422225.1 Gammaproteobacteria bacterium UBA6173 | reverse complement strand
AATGTCAAACGCTTGGCAGGCGGCCCCAGTGCAACCGCGCCAGGTTCAGGCGTATCGCGAACACCGTTGCATCTGCTGCGCGGCACCATCACCCCCAACAGCCTGCACTTTGAACGCCATCACAGTGGTGTACCGGCCATTGACCCCGCGCAACATCGTTTTGTGATTCATGGACTTGTGCGCCAGGCGCTGAGTTTTTCTTACGAAGACCTGCTGGCTTACCCCATGGTCAGCCAGATTTATTTCTTGGAGTGTTCCGGCAACAGCGGCGCTAACACGGTTGCCACTGCAGGTGATACCAATGCCGCCGCCATCCACGGTCTGCTTTCGTGTGCAGAGTGGACGGGCGTGCGGTTATCAACACTGCTGGCAGAAGCAGGCCTCACCGACGCGGCTGCCTGGATCACAGCAACGGGTGCTGATGCAGCCAGCATGGGGCGCTCGATTCCGCTGTCAAAGGCGCTTGATGATGTCATGATTGCGCTCTACCAGAACGGCGAGCCCATCCGCCCCGAACAAGGTTATCCCATGCGCCTGTTTGTGCCGGGCTGGGAAGGCAATGTCAGTGTGAAATGGCTGACACAGATAAAAGTGGCTGACGCGCCGGCGCACTTTCGCGATGAAACCTCCAAATATACTGACTTGCTGCCAGATGGGAAAAGTCTGCAGTTCACTTACCCGATGGGCGTCAAATCCGTGATCACGTCACCATCCGGGCAGATGAAATTACTGCGCCAAGGCGTTCATGAAATCACCGGCGTGGCTTGGTCTGGTCATGGCGCTATTCAACGAGTAGAAATCTCAGCAGATGGTGGCAAAAGCTGGGCAGATGCGCACATAGAAGCCGGTCAGCAACATCTGGCACTGACGCGTTTCCGCTTACCCTGGCAATGGAGCGGTGCGCCGGCCATCCTGCAAAGCCGGGCGACCGATAGCCGCAATAATGTGCAACCAGGCCGTGAAATCTGGATGGCAGGATACAACCCCGCAAACCGTTACCACTACAATGCTATCCAGAGTTGGTCCGTATCAGCACAGGGAGATGTTAAAAATGTTTATGCGTAAACCTGTTTTTATGCTCTCGATTGCAGCGGGAGTGTTTACACTCGGCGTTGCTGCAATCGGGCTCGCTGCAGACGCACCAGCCAACCCTGTTGCACTCGGCAGCCCGGTCACCGAAGCGCAATTGGCCAACTGGGATCTCATCGTTGCGCCGGATGGTCACAACCTGCCTGAGGGCAGCGGCACGGCTGCGCAGGGGCTAGCGGTCTATCAACAAAAGTGTGCCGCCTGTCACGGCACCTCAGGTGAAGGCGCAAGCGGCTCGCCCGCGTTGGTGGGCGGATCCGTTTCTACTACCCCGCCCTTGTTAACGGTCGGCAGTTACTGGCCACATGCCAGCACCCTGTTTGACTATGTGCGGCGCGCGATGCCACCCACCGCACCCAAGTCACTGAGCAATACCGAGGTGTACCAGGTCACGGCCTATGTATTGCATTTGCATGGAGTAATTGCCGAGAACTTTGTGCTCAACAAAAACACCCTGCCAGCGGTGCAAATGCCTAACCGCGACGGTTTTATCGACGTCTCGGCAAACTGAGCCTTGCTGGGCAGCCCTCTTGGGACAATGGGAAAACCAT
>DITX01000069.1 GCA_002422225.1 Gammaproteobacteria bacterium UBA6173 | reverse complement strand
TGGGTTCCCGTTTTACCGTACTGAGCCGTAGCCTGCGCGACATCAGTGCGGTCCTCAGAAGACAGATGGAAGAGGCGGATACCTTACCTGGTCGCCAACAAGCAGAGTTATGGTTCCCTGTGATTGGCGGCATGGTCGCTCGCTCGGAAAGTAACGAAAAATTATGGCAGGCGTTTGCGCGTGCAGATGTGTCAGGGGAGGCCCCCGCTGCCCGCTGGCTGAGTGCCATCAACCCTGCCACCGCCCCCGGTTCAACGAGCGCTTACAAAAGGGATTTTAATACCAGCCACCCTGAGCCAAGCGATTTTCAGCTCAGCTGCAGCCCGGTGCTGGCCGCGCAAACATTAATTGAACATTTGTGGCAGCGCTGTGCCGGTGCGGTGTTAACGTCAGCAACCCTGTCGGCTCTGGGGACATTTGATGTACTGGCCATGCGGGCAGGGTTGCCAGCCCAGACGGTTTACCATCGGATCAGCAGCCCGTTTGATTATGCCAATGCTGCTAAATTGATTATTCCGAGATTAAACTGTGACCCGGCTGACACCCGAGCTCATACAGCCGCGATTGTGGCATTGCTGCCAAAGGTCTTAAACCTCAATGAGGCCTCGCTGATGTTGTTCAGCTCTAGGCGTCAAATGATGGATGTGCTTGAAGGAGTATCCGCAGAATTGCGCGCCGTAATTTTATGTCAGGATGACTACCAAAAAGCCCAGTTGTTGACCTTGCATCGACAACGGGTTGATGCAGGTGAACCTAGCGTCATTTTTGGCCTGGCCAGTTTTGCAGAGGGAGTGGATCTGCCCGGTCGTTATTGTGAGCATGTCTTGATCGCCAAAATACCGTTTTCTGTTCCCAACGATCCCATTGAAGCAACATTGGCTCAGTGGATCGAGCAACAAGGACGTAATGCCTTTATGACCTTGTCGGTGCCGGAAGCGTCGTTCAAGTTAGTTCAGGCAGTCGGGCGTTTGTTGCGAAGTGAAACCGACACGGGGCGGATAACGGTATTTGACGAACGTTTGATAAACAAGTTTTATGGCAAATCCATTCTGGCGTCATTGCCACCGTTTACGCGCGAAATATTTCCGCGCTGGCTGGAATCACCGGGCGCTGATAAACCTGCAGCCTGATCAATGTTTGGGCTGTGTATAGGCTATGCCATTTTTTTTGTCGATGTAATAACCAACGGCGGCGCCTGAAAGCAGTCCAATCAATGTCACAAGCAACACATTATTGAGCATGGCACCCAGACCAAATCCGAGGAACAGCCCGCAGCTGATACACATGGCCATAAAACTGCTTGCCTTGAGTTTTTTAGTTGTCTTTACTGATTTTTTACGGCTGGTTTGACTCATTTATGACGCCCTCCGGTACAGGTTGCTGAACCACATCAGTGGGTAAAATCTCGACTGGTCGAATATGATAAATACGAACACTGCTTTCAGGCTGACGGCTGATGCTATTGGCAAGACTGCCTCCGGCAACAATTCTGCCAATAACCGTATGCGTTGCCGTTAACCACGGTGTATCTATCAGGGAAATCAATAACTCGGCATCATTGGTGCCGGGACCTTTATTTGCCATTAACACACTGCCGGCCACAGGCCTTCGTGAGGGCAGGGCGGCGTTGTATCGATATCCCAGTAATTCATGAGCTTGCATTATATTCATATTGCGAAGTCTATCTGTAATGCGCTCTTGCTGAGTGTCTGCCTGCTCACGATTTCTGATATTCATGTTGCGATACAGAGGGACTAATACCCTGTCCTGAAAGTCGGCTGTATCAGCAATATTCATCCATGCATGTGGGCGACCGGTATTGTCGAGAAGTTTCTGTTGCTCTAAGCCCAGACCTCGCGCGTTTATTTCGTCTGCCATTGTACGAGGTCTTTCGCGTCCGGCCCGCTCCGCTGCGCCTGTTTGCAAAAAGCTCCCTGGCACAACTCGATGGAAGGTAAGCCCATCGTAGTAGTTACCGCCGTTTCCATTCGGCATCAACGTGCCAGTTGCCAGATCAAGCACTCTGCGCACACTTTGTGGGGCTGCGTTGGGGAACAGTTCAATGTACAGATCGCCCTCGGAACTGCTGATTTCCAACAAGGGGTTACCCGGGTTTTCCAATAATGGCAGCAGCTGCTCAGACAATGTCTGCGCCACGCTTGGTGACACCAACAAGACTGAGAGCAGCGCAACAGCCAGCACATACACTTGAAGTGACGCTCGATGAATGGTGTTTCTAATGTTTGTCATGGCACATAGTCACGTAAAGCCTGAGGCGTATCAATATCATACACAACGCCTGGATCGCCAGTTTCCAACTCAATAATAGCGTGCTTGTGCGCTTGCAGCACATGCTTTGCACCAGTATCACCATGGCAGGCCAATAATTCGGGAAAAAATTGTCTGCCAAAACCTACTGGATGCCCACGAGTCGCTTGCCACGTTGGTATGACTATATTCTGAGGGTTTGCGGCATCTAACAATAAGGACAGGGTGCCGGTTCTGATAAATGGCATATCGCCCAGGCACACAAAGGCGCTTTGCCAATCCGGTGGCACATTTTTTATGCCATGCGCTAGGCTATGGCCCATGCCAGATTGTGCATCGTCACACAAATACAAAAATCGCATATGTGTAGCTGTCAAAAAGTCATAGACACCTGCCTCCAGCAACTCTTTTCGCCCAACAACCATAATATTATCAGTGGATTGAAGAATATTTATAAAAGTTTGCTGAAGAAGGGTATTGCCATTGGCCAGCCTAGCGCTAAGCTTGATTCCACCAAAGCGCACGCTGAATCCTGCGGCAAGCAGTATGGCTCCATTGTTTGAGACGCTTGAGCCTGAAGGCGGCGGTACAGCGAGTGCATTTTGAAAAAATGTCATGAGTTCTTTACGCTACATTGGTGTCCGGTCCTCATGGTATGGCGATACACCACAAAGACCGAACCCTTTGTAATTCGACAGGATTTAATCCCAGCTCAGTGCGCCGCCTGTTTGATACTCAATAACCCGAGTTTCAAAGAAATTCTTTTCCTTACGCAGATCCATGATTTCTGACATCCACGGGAAGGGGTTTTTGACGCCTTTAAATTGTTCCGGCAGTCCGATCTGAACCAGACGACGGTTAGCGATGAACTGCAGATATTCTTCCATCATCACTGCGTTCATACCCAGTACACCGCGTGGCATGGTGTCACGCGCGTATTCAATTTCCAATTGTGTCGCCTGCAGAATCATCTGNNGCTTCACGCTTCATAGAATCATCCCACAAATGTGGATTTTCGATTTTGATCTGGTTGATCATGTCGATGCCAAAATTAAGATGCATGGACTCATCACGCAGAATGTACTGGAATTGCTCTGATGTACCGGTCATCTTGTTGCGACGGCCCATGGACAGAATCTGGGTGAAACCACAATAGAAGAAGATACCTTCCAGACAGCAATAAAACGCAATCAGGTTCTTCAACAGGGCCTTATCTGTTTCCGGTGTGCCAGTATTGAAGTTGGGATCATTCAATTCTTTGGTGTACTTCAGACCCCATGACGCTTTTTTGGCAACCGAAGGAACCTCGTGATACATGTTGAAGATTTCACCTTCATCCATGCCCAGTGACTCAATGCAGTACTGGTAGGCGTGGGTGTGAATGGCTTCTTCGAAGGCTTGTCGCAGAATGTACTGACGGCACTCAGGATTGGTAATCAAGCGGTACAGTGCCAGTACCAGATTGTTTGCAACCAGTGAGTCCGCGGTGGAGAAAAAGCCCAGGTTGCGTTTAACAATCATGCGCTCGTCAGCGGTCAATCCGTTCGGGTTTTTCCACAACGCGATATCTGCGTTCATGTTGATTTCTTGTGGCATCCAGTGATTGGCGCACCCGTCCAGATACTTCTGCCAAGCCCAGTCATACTTAAACGGCACAAGTTGATTCAGGTCAGCACGACAGTTGATCATGCGCTTGTCATCTACCGTGACACGCTCGGTCCATTCACCGATTTCATGCTGAATCGCACTGGTATCCAGATCTTTCANNGCGGCTCGGCGATCTCCCTCTCTGCAGCATGAGCAAAATCCATGGCGGTCATGGTTTTTGCTGCGGCAATGGCGTCGGAATAGCTACTTGCTGCTTTGTCAGCGGATACGTTTGCAGAATGTATGGCCGCCACTGATATGGCCGCTGCGGACGTTTGCTCCGCTGCTTTTGTTGTGCTGGCGCGCTCCGTGCTGGATGCACTGGCATCAAGCGTGGATGGGTCTTCGTAAAATTCATCCCAGGAAATCATTGTTTACCCCTGATATTTTTAGTTACAGCAAGTTGTATTTGCATCTACTTGTTATTACAGCTAGTTGTAATAACAACTTCGCGTAACATCTACGTTAATAACTGCCACCCTGCAAGGTGGCAGACATATTACTGACAGGCTTCGCAGTCAGGGTCATCAATCGAGCATGCCTTGGGAACATCCGCGGGTATTGGGGCACTGCTACTGGAGACTGCATTCAATTTACTACCAGACACCGTTGATTTCTCGGTACTGGTGGCAGCCAGTGAGCGTAGGTAGTAAGTCGTTTTCAGACCGCGTAACCACGCCATACGGTAGGTGATATCCAGTTTTTTGCCATTGGCGCCAGCAATGTACAGGTTCAAGGATTGCGCCTGGTCAATCCACTTCTGACGACGACTTGCTGCATCAACCAACCAGCGCGGCTCTATTTCAAACGCGGTGGCATACAGATCTTTGATGTGCTGCGGAATACGATCGATCTGCTGCAGACTGCCATCGTAGTACTTAAGATCGTTGACCATGACGTTATCCCACAGATCAAGCGCTTTTAAATCACGCACCAGATAAGGGTTAACCACAGTGAATTCACCAGACAGATTAGATTTTACGTATAGGTTCTGATACGTCGGCTCAATCGACTGCGATACGCCGGAAATATTGGCAATTGTTGCTGTAGGGGCGATGGCCAGCACATTGGAATTGCGCATGCCTACCTGAGCAATACGTTGACGCAGGGTTTCCCAATCAAGCGTTTGACTCATATCAACCTCAAGATACTTCTCACCGCGTACTTCCTGCAGCAGTTTCAAAGAATCGATTGGCAAAATGCCCTGATCCCACAAAGAACCTTTATAGCTACTGTAGGTGCCGCGCTCTTCTGCCAGATCAGTGGATGCCTGAATGGCGTGATAACTGATGACTTCCATGGATTCGTCAGCAAACTTCAACGCTTCAGCTGAGCTGTAAGGGATACGCTGAACATACAGTGCGTCCTGGAAACCCATAATACCCATGCCCACTGGACGGTGCTTCAGGTTNNGAGTTCTCCGCCTGAGGCACTGAGTAGTAGTTGATGTCGATCACGTTATCCAGCATACGAACGGCTGTCTTGATCGTGCGCTCCAGCTTGGCTGTATCCAGGCCTTGCTCTGTGACGTGATTAACCATGTTTACCGAGCCCAGGTTACATACAGCGATTTCTTCCGGGCTGGTATTCAAAGTAATTTCGGTGCACAGATTCGACGAATGGATGGTGCNNTGGGGAGAACGCACGTTACACGCATCTTTAAACGTAATCCACGGATGGCCAGTTTCAAACAACATGGACAGCATCTTGCGCCACAGATCTTTGGCGCGGACGGTTTTGTATATCTCCACCTGGCCAGCTGCCGCTTTACGTTCATATTCCTCGTATGCACGCTCGAAGGCATCACCATGTAAATCATGCAATTCCGGTACATTGTTGGGCGAGAACAGCGTCCNNTCCAGTTGGCCGTGTTCATGTCATGTGTACGACGACGATCATCACCCGTGTTTTTGCGCAACTCCAGAAACTCTTCGATATCAAGGTGCCAGGTTTCAAGATAAGCACAGACTGCGCCTTTGCGTTTGCCACCTTGATTGACCGCTACCGCCGTATCATTCACTACCTTCAGAAAGGGCACGATACCTTGTGATTTGCCATTAGTACCCTTGATGCCAGCACCTAATGCGCGTACCGGCGTCCAGTCATTACCCAGCCCACCAGCCCATTTGGACAGCATGGCGTTGTCTTTGATGGCGCTGTATATGCCATGCAGATCGTCCGGCACTGTTGTCAGAAAGCAGGAAGAAAGCTGTGGGCGCAAAGTACCCGAGTTAAACAGCTGTGGTGTGGACACCATATAGTCAAAGCTGGAGATCAGGTTATAAAACTCGATCGCTCTGGCTTCGCGATCCGTCTCATTGCTCGCCAACCCCATGGCAACCCGCATAAAAAATATCTGCGGAAGCTCAAAACGCACACCGTTGCTGTGAATAAAGTAACGATCGTAGAGTGTCTGCAGCCCAAGATAAGTAAATTGTGTGTCGCGCTCTGCGTTAAGTGCATCACCTAATACGTCCAGATCGTAGTCCAGCAGGTGAGATGACAACAAACCAAGTTCAACACCTTTTTCGATGTATGGACGCAGCACCGAAGGGTAGCGGTAATGCATTTCGCTTTGTGTCGCGCTGTCAGTCACGCCAAGGAACCCCAGCGCCTCTGAACGCAGGGTGTCCAACAGCAACCGTGCCGTCACATAAGAATAATTAGGATCCTGCTCGACCAAAGTACGCGCAGTCATCACTGCCGACGTACGTACGTCGTCCATTTTAACGCCGGGATACAGGTTCTTCAGGGTTTCCTGATAAATCGCATCGCTGGATACACCTTCCAATCCAGCACACGCCTCGTCGATCACAGTTCGCAAACGCAATGTATCCAAGGACCCCTTGGTGCCATCCTGATAGGTCACCAGAATACTGGACTCGGAAGGTTGTTCGCGTGCTCGCTGCTGATCACGCAGACGCGCGTGTTCCGCACGATATAAAACATAGGCGCGAGCTACTTTATGCTCGCCCGTGCGCATCATCGCCAGCTCTACCTGATCTTGAATTTCTTCAATATGGATAGAGCCACCTGATGGCATACGGCGTTTAAAAATGGTACTGATCTGAGCAGCCATTTTTGCCACGGTTTCACGTACGCGGGCCGAAGCTGCCGCAGGGCCGCCTTCGATGGCCAGGTAAGCTTTGGTGATTGCCACCACAATTTTTGATTCATCATAGATCACGACGGCGCCATTACGCTTGATGACTCGCAATTGACCAGGCGCAGTCGCTGGCAACTCTTCGCTCGACCGGGTCGCTGGACGGGAGCTGACAGAAGGGCTGCCATAGCTGGGAGTGTTGGTTTGCATTGACTTCTCCATGATGTTTTTATGATGACTCGGAGCCTGATGCGTGTACTGGTCTCACGACCAGACCCCGAAATACAATATATAGATGATTTTTGCGGACAGGGCACAAGATAGTGCGGTCGCTGCGCGATTGCAAGTGCTTTTTGTGTGGATAGCTTGTGGATAAGTTGTGTTTAAAGCGGGTATAACACCACTACATCTAGTGGACGGCCAGCACGGTTCGGCGGATTTTCGGCTCAAGTTCCAGCATCAATGCCGGCAAATCATGTGCACTGACGGGGCGTCCATACAGGAAACCCTGCAAAATAAAACAGTGATGCTCTTCAAGAAAACTGGCTTGCGCCTGCGTCTCAACACCTTCGGCAACCACCTTCATACGCAGTCTCTGCGCCATTGCAATAATGGCCGTCGCAATTGCAGTATGACGCGCGCTATCGGGCAAGTTGCTGACAAATGAGCGATCCACCTTGAGTTTGTCGACGGGCAAACGTGTCAAATAGCTCAGTGATGAGTGTCCGGTGCCAAAATCATCAATCGCAATTGCGACGCCAAGTATTTTAAGTTCTGTAAGAATGCCAATGGCTTGCTCAATATCGTCCATCAACATGCTTTCTGTGATTTCCAGCTCCAGAAAATGCGGATCCAAACCTGTTTCTTGTAAAGTCTGCCTAACCATACTGACTAGGTTTTTATCCCTGAACTGGCGCGCTGACAAATTGACAGCAACGGTGTAGCGATGGGAACTATCCAGCTGCATTGCGCGCAATTGGGTACATGCCTGATGCAACACCAGTTCACCCAGTTTCACAATCAATCCAGTTTCCTCAGCAACCGGGATAAACCGGTCCGGAGGAATCAAATCGAACTGCTCATGACGCCAGCGAACCAACGCTTCGAACCCACAGATGCGTTGCTTATCAAGATCAATCTGCGGCTGGAAGTAAACTATAAAGTCCTTATTATTCAGGGCTATTCTCAACTCACTTTCAAGAGACATACGAGCTTGCGACTCGATATTCATGTCGTCTGTGAAGTATTGGAAATTGTTTCGACCCTTGTCTTTCGCCCGATACATGGCCAGATCGGCATTTCGCATCAACACGCTGGCGTTCATACTGTCTTCAGGTGCGATGGTAATCCCGATGCTACAGCTGACCGTCACTTCCTGCGCGCCAAGATCAATAGGATACTGCAAAGATTGCAGAATTTTACGGGCAACATTACCGGCATCATCGGCATGTGCAACATCTGCCAGTAAAATCGTGAATTCGTCACCGCCCAAGCGACAGACAATATCTTCCTCTCGCACGCAACTGCGTAAGCGCTGGGCAACAATACACAAGAGCTCATCACCCGCATCATGGCCCAAGGTATCATTAATACGCTTGAACTGGTCCAGATCCAGAAACAGCAATACCATATTTTTTTTGCTGCGGCGCACCCGCTTGAGCGCTTGATCAAGGCGATCTTTAAATAGCCGCCGATTCTCTAAGCCGGTTAACGGATCATAGAAAGCCAGCTTTTCCATTTGCGCCTGCGTTTCAACACGCTCGCTGATATCTTCGATGTTCAGCACAATGTGGCACAAAGTGCCGAGCTCATCGAGAATAGGGGAGGCAGTGACTTGCTGCCAAAAACGCTCACCATTTTTACGGATACTGACCATAAAGGTTTCCCAGCCGGCACCCAGCTGCATGGCTTCGTGCAGGCTGAGATTATTGGCATCAGTCAACGCTTCATTTTTAATAAGCTCGGCAACACGTCCAGTCGCTTCTGAGCTGCTATAGCCAGTGATTTGTGTATAGCGTGGATTGACATACTCGATCACGCCATGGCGATCAGCAATGATCACACCGCTGCGGCTTTGCTCGACGACACTGGAGAGAATACGCATTGATTGCGCATTCAGGTGGGCATTGATCTGTTTGTCTCGCGGACTATAGATGCGCCAGCCGCGCTGACGCAGCAGCAAAACAATAAACAGCAGCAGACTCAGCGCAGCCAGACTGGCGATCAGCACATGCGCGATTGTCATAAACTGCAAACTGCCATGCTGTTTCCCTTATGAACTGAACAAGTCTACTAGCAAGACGTTCATTTGATGTCATTTGCACAGAAACTCCAGCAAGGCCTTCTGTGCATGCAACCGGTTTTCAGCTTCGTCCCAAACCACGCTGTCTGGTGCATCCAGCACATCCGCGGCAACTTCCTCGCCTCGGTGTGCTGGCAGGCAATGCAGAAACAAAGCATCACTGCGTGCAGACGACATAAGCTCACGTGTCACCTGATATCCACTAAAGCGGTCGAGTCGAATCTTGCGCTCTTCCTCATGGCCCATCGAAGCCCACACATCGGTGGCGACCAGACTGGCACCCCGGACAGCATCCAGCGGATCTCTCACAACAGACACTCTGTCTCCGGTGCGATCCAACAGATACTGATCAGGTTCAAAGCCCTCAGGACACGCAATGACCAATTCAAAATCAAACTGTTTGGCGGCGTTAATATACGACTGGCACATGTTATGACCATCACCAACCCAGGCAACTTTGTGTCCTGCAATATCACCGCGCCGCTCAAAAAACGTCTGCATATCGGCAAGTAACTGGCAGGGATGAAAATCATCTGTCAGCGAATTAATAACTGGAACACGCGAATGTTTCGCAAAAAGCTCTAACTTGGCATGCTGGTAAGTTCGTATGGTAATGACATCGACCATACGCGAAAGGACTTTAGCGCTATCCTCAACACTTTCACCCCGACCGAGTTGAGTGTCCGCCGGCGACAGAAACAGGGAAGCGCCGCCCAATTGCGTCATTGCCACTTCAAAAGACACACGCGTACGGGTGGATGATTTTTCGAAAATCATTGCCAACGTTTTATTTTTGAGTGTTTCTTCCCGCGGCATCTTGCTGTGTTTTAATGCAATTGCGCGATGAATAATGTCTCTTAGCTCGGCTGGACTGAGGTCCAGCAGGGTTAGAAAGTGTCGTGTTGCCATGTTGGTACAAGGTTCCCGGAGTGCATGTGCCCGGCCAGCTGCACCGGGTCTCAGTCTGAATGCTGTCATCAACACTCAGCAAAACTCGGCATTTTTTCATTTGCTGCCGACCGCCAAGTCCCCGTTGCCTAACAGGGCTTTGCAGATAAGCCGGGTATCTTATATTAATAGTCATGACGGCGGCAATTATCGGCGAATCCCGCGGAATGATGTAGAATGCCCGCTCTTCGATCATGTCACGCAGGTGCAGCCTAACCATGAGTATTGAACAGACCATTCGCGATCAAATCAGCGCAAACAGTATTTTGCTTTACATGAAAGGGTCGCCAGACCAGCCCCAGTGTGGTTTTTCCGCACAGACCGTTCAATGCCTGATGGCCTGTGGCAAACGATTTGCCTATGTAGATATTCTGGCAAACCCGGAAATCAGGGCGACATTACCAAAAATTGCCAATTGGCCAACATTCCCCCAGCTTTACGTCAACGGCGAACTGGTGGGCGGATGTGACATCGTCACTGAGATGCACTCAAAAGGTGAACTTCAGGCTTTGGTAGACACTGTCGCCAACTGATCATCATGCTGGCGTGGTGGTCACGACAGTGGCCACCCTCCCATTGCCTGCCAGCGATTGACGATTTTGCAGAATAGTTGCGCCGTCTTTTCAGCATCATACTTTGCTGAATGCGCTTCTTTATTATCAAAACTGATACCCGCAGCCTCACATGCTCTGGCCAGTACCGTCTGCCCATACGCCAGACCACTCAGCGTCGCGGTGTCAAAACTGGAAAAAGGGTGGAATGGATTGCGCTTAAGGTCGTGCCTTGCCGCGGCCGCGTTGATAAACCCATGATCAAAATGTGCATTGTGCGCAACCAGGATGGCGCGTTTGCAGCCGTTTGACTTCATCGATGTTCTGATCGACTTAAATAAATCGTTAAACACATCCTTTTCAGAGCGGGCTATTCGCAGCGGGTGCCAAGGGTCTATTCCCGTAAATTTAAGCGCAGCCTCCTCTATGTTTGAACCTTCAAAAGGTATCACGCGATGGAAATAGGTCTGCTCAACTTGCAGGATAGACTTCTCACTCATTCCCAGAATGACTGCCGAGATTTCAAGAATAGCATCGGTTTTGGCATTAAAACCGCCACATTCGATATCCACCACTACCGGTAAATAACCGCGAAAACGCGCTGACATCAGCGTATCAGCACCATCATTATCGTCGTAATCATGCATTAGAAACTTGCTCCGGCAACGCTGTTTTCAGCCGCCATTGAATGCTTTCACCGGCTCTGAGAGGAACCAAGGTGCTGCTGCCAAAACGGTAGTGTGCAGGCACGGTCCACGGCTCGCGTATTAATGTGATGGTATCGCTGTTACGTGGCAAACCGTAAAAATCAGGCCCATAAAAGGAAGCAAATGCTTCCAGTCTGTGCAGCGCACCTGCCTGTTCAAAGGCTTCGGCGTATAACTCAATCGCCGCGTGAGCACTGTAACATCCCGCACAACCACAGGCAGTTTCTTTAGTAGGCTGTGCGTGCGGCGCAGAATCAGTGCCCAGAAAAAACCGCTTATGAGCACTGGTCGCCACATCCAGCAAAGCCTGCTGGTGAATATTGCGTTTGAGCACCGGCAAACAATACAAGTGGGGTCTCACACCACCCACTAACATATGGTTGCGATTGTAGAGTAAATGTTGAGGCGTAATTGTTGCCGCAACGCGATCGCCTGCACCTTTTACAAACGATGCAGCGTCTGCGGTGGTGATATGCTCCATCACAATTTTTAGGGTCGGGAACCGCTGAGTCAACGGCATCAACAGAGTATCGATAAATACTTTTTCACGATCAAAAATATCGACATGTTCATCGGTCACTTCACCATGCACCAGCAGCGGCATGCCAACTTCTGCCAACATTTCAAGCACGGGGTAGACATTACTCATGGCTGTGACGCCACTCTCTGAATGGGTGGTTGCGCCGGCCGGGTAGTACTTGACTGCAAACACCACGCCGCTATTTTTAGCGCGGATAATTTCCTCAGGTTTCAGCTGGTCTGTCAGATACAATGTCATCAGCGGCTGAAAATCAACACCGGGCGCAGTGACGTCTACAATGCGTTGATGATAGGCAAGGGCGGCGGCAGTCGAACTGACCGGCGGTTTCAGGTTTGGCATCACAATCGCGCGATGAAAGCGCTGTGATGTGTGCCCGACCAGTGTTGAAAGTACATCGCCATCACGCAAATGCAGGTGCCAGTCATCAGGCCGGATGATCGTCAATTCGTTCATGGTTGAAGCTTACCTAAAGATTTTTATAAAGTTTTAAGTTGATCTGCCGATCAAGTAATTCGAGAAGTGCTGCCCCTCTGGCATCTACAGGTCTGGCATCAACAGGAATTTTTGTCCCCGGTATGAAAACGCGGCGTAAGTGTACCTTATCTTTTTGTCTGACGCTCTGCATGTTCGTGGCATCGAACCTTAACGCCTCGGGAAAAGTAAGTTCTTATTATGCTGACTTTGATCAGGCAGCATGGCGTACTGAGTCTTCGATATTTGAGTGCAGTCTAGTCCAGCAAATACCCGGACTGGGCGAGGCGGTGTTTTATCATCAGGCTGGCGAAGCGCTCAGTTTTCTGCTTCGAACCTACGACAGCCCCATGCAAGCGGGCAGGGCACTGCTGACGTCCCAGCCACCCGTTTGGCGTAATGATATGCCAGTGCGTGATCTTGGTTATGTCGATGTGGCAATCACCAGTCCACTTGTCAGCCTCGATGCCGCACGAAGTCGCTTGATGCTGGCAGAACTGAACCGAGGCATGGTGCCTACATTGATGCGTCGCGCGTGGTACAGCGAAGATGAGTCGGTGCATGTCGGCATTTCACCGGTCAATTTTGGCAATTCTTATCAGGAGTATACCCAGTGCACGGGCCAACTGCTGCCAGTCAACTTTGCTCAGATTGAACGATCAACCGTACTGTGGCGCAGCGGGCAGCGCGAGCTTGATGCCGCCATGAAAAAGCAGCTCGATGACATCGTTACCTATGTCAAAGCAGACCCTCGTGTTTATCAATTCGAAATAAATGGCTTCACTGACGGTTCGGGCAACCCCCGCGATAATCTGGAATTTTCGAGAATACGTGCTTATGCTGTGCACGAATACTTGCTGTCGCAGGGCATTGACGAAGCAATGTTGGCAACCCGCTTTTTTGGTTCCACCCCGGAATTTCGAGTGATTCGAGATGAACGCACAGCGGCGGACCGAGATCGAAATAGGCGGGTCACCATTCGCTTATTGCGCGATTGACCAAGGCTTGTCTGCAAGACAATGTCGAAAACCTGATTTGTTAAGGTTACAATGGCCACCTGAATCGGGGGCAGCATCTGTTTTTCCCCAATGACCCGGGGATCCGTTTTTCCCTCCACACTCAAGAATTCTGCTTTAAGTATCAGGAGCTCAGCATGTCTGGCATTAAGAAAGTCGTTTTGGCTTATTCCGGTGGTCTGGATACGTCAGTAATCGCAAAATGGCTGATGGAGACCTATCAGTGCGAAGTTGTTACCTTCACGGCTGACCTGGGACAAGGTGAGGAGCTCGAACCGGCCCGTGCCAAAGCGCAGGCGATGGGCATCAAACAAATTTATATCGAAGATCTGCGTGAAGAGTTTGTTCGCGACTTTGTATTCCCGATGTTCCGTGCCAACGCAATTTATGAGGGGGAATATCTGCTGGGTACGTCGATCGCGCGCCCGCTGATTGCCAAAAGACTGGTCGAAATTGCCAATGAAACTGGCGCTGACGCCATTTCACATGGCGCTACCGGTAAAGGTAACGATCAGGTGCGCTTTGAACTCAGCGCCTATGCACTGAAACCCGGTATTCGAGTCATTGCACCGTGGCGTGAGTGGGATCTGAACTCGCGAGACAAGCTGATGGCCTATTGCGAAGCACACAATATTCCGGTTGAAAAGAAACGTGGCCAAAAATCTCCGTACTCGATGGATGCCAACTTGCTTCATATCTCCTATGAAGGCGATCACCTCGAAAACCCGGGTGCGGAACCTGAAGATGACATGTGGTTATGGTCGGTATCACCAGAAAATGCGCCAGATAAGGCGACCTATATTGAACTCGGTTATCAAAATGGCGATATCGTTTCCATTGACGGTCAAGCCATGTCGCCGGCCAGCGTCTTGACGCACTTGAACAAAGTAGGCGGCGCCAATGGTATTGGTCGTGCTGACATCGTTGAAAACCGCTACGTGGGCATGAAATCCCGTGGTTGTTACGAAACGCCTGGCGGCACAATCATGCTGAAAGCGCACCGCGCTATTGAATCGTTGACATTGGATCGCGAGTTAGCGCATCTGAAGGATGAACTGATGCCTAAATATGCATCACTGGTATACAACGGCTATTGGTTCTCACCAGAGCGCAAAGCTTTGCAGGCGCTGATTGACTATTCTCAACAATACGTCAACGGCACTGTGCGCTTGAAACTGTACAAGGGTAACGTCGCTGTTGTAGGTCGGGAATCGGTTGATTCATTATTTGACATGAAAATTGCTACCTTCGAAGATGACGCAGGCGCTTATAATCAGGCGGATGCAGGCGGGTTTATCAAGCTCAACGCACTGCGACTGCGCATTGCCGCAGGCAAGGGCCGCAAAATCTGACAAGTACGGCATATCTGCACCATGACTGAAGCGGTTGGTTATGGTGCAGTCCTGAAGTTTATCCCTGGAATCTCGCGTCCATACCCACCCAGACCATGCTGCATTTTGTGATCTTTTCGTACAATCGCGCTGACTTTCTGGCTCACTGCCTAGACAGCATCCGCTATTGCGCACCCGACTTTCCGGTCCTGATCATTGATGACAACAGCACAGATCCCGCCACTATCGATGTACTGAATCAGGCGCAAAAAGATTACCGCGTTATCCAGCCAACCAGTCCTGACACCTCCCTGAACAGCAAACACGGTGGCTTGTACGCCAATCTACAGTTGGCGCTTGATACACTGGGCAACGAAGATCTGATGTGCACCTTGCAGGACGACATGCAACTGACGCGCCCAGTGACGCTTGATGATGCACAAGCCTTGGAAGACTGGTTTGCTAGCGACAAAAAGCGTGGATTTGTCCATCACGCATTCTTGAAAGGCAGTGAAAGGCAACGTAACCAGATTGAGTATGTTGCCGCCGACAATCTGTACTATAACAGGCGACCTGATAGCAGCGCCGGCGCCTGGTACTCAGACATTTTTATTGCATCGGTTGGCAGACTCAGAGCCAACATGTGGCAATTTGGCGGCCGCGAATCCATCAATGAACAACGCGCGCGTCAACTGTTTTTACCTATGGCGTACTGGCGAAGTCCATTTGTGGCCTGGTTGCCAGCAGCGCCGACCTGGCGCGGCAAACGCAGAACACTGGCGCTGCGACTCGGTGAACAAAAGCACCAGTGCGGCTTCTATCCGCTGGCGTGGATGCAAGGCCAAGAAGCCGAGCGCTTTTTGGCGCGCAGTGCTGACACGTTGCCGTATGCAGAAGATTTTCTCAGCATTTGCGATAATGTGGCAAATCGAGATCAGGTGCAGACCCCGTGGGTTTATCATCCCTTGCAGGGCAGTCGTTGGCTCAAGTGGCTGAACAGCCTTGAGTTAAAACTTCGCTGAATAACCACTTTCGAGTAATTGCTGGATACCATGATCGGTTGTCACAACACGATTTTTTTCGTTGTATTGCCGAAGGGTTTTATTGGCTTTGACACGCTCCGCATCCACATAACCGCGTGCGTGATCCAGGTGAATACAAATCGCGTCGTAACGCACATGCCGGGGTTTGATGCCCGCGTTAATCAAACGTACACCAAATTCGCGATCCTCGCCGCCCCACGGCATGCGTTCGTCAAAACCGTTGACCTTCAAAACATCATCACGCCAGACCGAAGCGTTTGAGCCTTTCAGATTGCAGCGCGTTGGTGTGACGCGGTTCAGCACCTTCGCCCAGAACGGGTTGGCGGAAATTTTTAAGGTTTTTCGTGTACGCGGCAGCCCATGTGCATGCAACCAGTCTTTGTTAAAACAACGACCAGCTTTAATGTCGTCGTGACCGATTGCCACGCTGGTGCTCATTGGTAATTTGTAATAACTGCCCGACAAATAAAACCCTGGCTCAGCCCGTGTGACATGTGTTGCGACAAAGTCAGCGCGCGGGATACAGTCACCGTCACTGAAAATCAGGTAGGGTGAACTGGTATGCAACACCGCCTTGTTGAGTATCCGGCATTTGCGAAAACCGTCGTCACGCTGCCAGATATGTTTAATCGGGAAGGGTGCCTGTGTCTGCAGTCTTTGAATCAGTTGTGCAGTATCCTCCCGGGAACCGTCGTCAGCGATGATCATTTCGAAATCCAGCGTAGACTGACAGAAGTACCCAGTCACCACTTTCTCGAGCCAGGCTGGCGAGTTATAGGTGGACAGCACAACACTCACGCGCATAGGCCTTATTCCTCAGTTTTTTGTTTGAACTCACACAAATCATGAATGATGCACGCACCACAACGCGGCTTGCGTGCGATACACACGTAGCGCCCATGCAGAATCAACCAGTGGTGCGCATCTAGCAGAAATTCTTCGGGAATCAGTTTCACAAGGCGCTTTTCGACCTCCAGCACATTTTTACCGGGGGCTATCCCTGTGCGATTCGACACTCTGAAGATATGTGTATCAACCGCCATTGCAGGTTGACGGAACGCAGTATTCAGCACCACATTGGCAGTTTTTCGCCCAACACCGGGTAATGCTTCCAGCTGCTCGCGATTGTCCGGAACTACAGAATGGTGCAGCTCGACCAATGCCCTACAGGTTTTGATTACGTTTTCGGCCTTGGTATTAAACAGGCCAATTGTTTTGATATACGCTTTTAGTCCGTCTACACCCAAGGCCAATATCGCCTCAGGCGTGTTGGCGACTTTGTATAACACGCAGGTGGCTTTGTTCACACTGACATCGGTGGCCTGCGCCGACAGAATCACGGCAATCAATAACTCAAACGTCGACGAAAACTCCAATTCAGTGGTGGGGTTGGGATTTTCGGCGCGCAGGCGTGAAAAAATGGCATAGCGTTTGTCGCGGTTCATTGTATCCGCCCGGTTACTCTGACGCGTTTTTCATCCGACGGCAAACGGGTATGGCCGAGGCGCGGCTTTCTGAGTCGCATCTGCTCAATCAAGGCTAGAGCAAGACCCACTACCAATAAACCGCCTGCTGGCAAAGCAAACACTTTAAGACGCGGATAGTTGCCAAAAATACTCACCCCGGATTGTGGAAGCGACGGCAACAACAGCTGCAGGTTTGTCAAAATGCTGCCATGACCCAGCACTTCCCGCAAGAGCGCCAGCACCAACAACACGGCTGTAAACTGAATGCCTCGCACCATGGCTGTGCCTACCATGTTTGTTTCAAAAGATTCCCATGAACGTAACAGGTGCATGTAAATCAACGCATTTGATGCAATCAATGGTAGCCAGATACCGGCTGTGACAAACGCTTCAAAACGTGTCATCTGAATAATCACACTGACTAAGCTCACAACAGAGGCCAAGAGCAGTGCAACAACAGCCACAGTCAGTGCCGAATCCGCGCGCGCGAGCAGGGCTTCTTTTTGCAGCCAAGGACGGCCCAGCCACACAAGGGTGCTACTGATCAGTAATACTAGGCAACTGGTCAAACCAATAAACAAGGCTAATCCACTGCTGGTGCTGGCTGAAATCAAGGATGCCAGTGACAACAAAATCATCGGAGAGTGGTGCAAGGCAGCTTCAGATTGATTGCTTGGTTTCATGCGGCTTTTTTCCACGCTGTCAGCCAGCGTTTAATTCGGGATGGATGTCCGAGCGGCGTGCGCGCAGTCAGCTGATCGATCAAAGGGCTGCACATATTAACCGCCAGGATAGCCAATGCGACAGAGTCCAGATAACTCCCCCAGATACGAATGCTGTACATGGCGATACCAATAAGCGCGCCGTAAATGAGTTTGCCAAGCGCGCTGGACGGTGAACTCGCAGGATCTGTCGCAATAAAAAACGCGCCGATCAATGTTGATGTGCTGAACAGATGCAGCCAAGGAGAACCAAAAATCGCTTCCTGACCCGGTTGATAAAATAGACTTGCAAGCACAAATACCACTACAACCACAGTGAACGGTATGTGCCAGCTGATGACGCCCCGCCACAACAAGAACAGGCCTCCAAGGGCAAACGAAACACTCACCATTTCCCAGCCGGTGCGCGCCTCACGCTCCCACAGCGTAAATCCGTCAGATTCTGCCATTAAAATTCTGGCGGGCGCTGCAAATTTGTATTCGATCAAAGGCGTTGCTGTCGCAAACCCGTCCGGTCTGACCGGAAACGGAGTCAGCGCAAAGTCACGCAACCACGGAAAACTGAGTTGCAGACTGGTATAAATTCCGTCAGCACTCAGCGGATCAATAGGCGCCTCCGCATAACTCCCTGAGCCCGGCAGATACCAACCAGTCATCTGAAGCGGAAACAAAATCAATAAACTCACGTAGGCGAGCGCTGCTGGATTAAAGACATTGTGGCCCAAGCCACCAAACACATGTTTTCCAAAAACACAGGCAATGAATATACCGCTGGCCGCAATCCACCAAGGGGAACCTGGCGGCAATGCAAAACTTAGCAATGCCGCCGTTACCAGTATGCTCAAATCGCTCAGATAAAAGAGCACAGGCTTACCTCTGGCGCGCATCACCAATGCTTCCAAAAGTAGCCCTAGAGTTGACGTGATCAGCAGATTGATCAGAAAACCGGCACCAAAAAACCAAGTGTAACAAATAGCGGCAGGTAACAGCGCCAACAACACTGTTGCCATCACTCCGGGCACCGAAAAAACCGGCTTCAAAAACGGGCTGCTGACCTTATGACTGATATTGTTCATTCGTCTGCATCCTGCGTAGCGTCAGTCTTGTTCTGTAGCTCTGCTTTTCTGGCACGTGCTCGTGCCACAGCGGCTTCTATTTCCTGTTTGATCTGTTCTGCGGATTTGCTGGCGGTTGGCGCAACAACAGGTGGCACAGGGGTTTTAGTAAGGGCGGTTTTAGTCAGGGGTTCACCGACCGCTATTGTTTCCAGCTTGTGCTGAAGCTTGTCCAGTTTGCGCTGCTGCTGATCGATGGCGTTCACCGACAAGCGTTGTTGGTGTTTTTCAAACAATGATTGCCAGTACGCCTGCTGCGCAGTGTCATTGTCTGTTCGAATAACAGCCTTTTCTTCGCGATAGTAGTTCACCAGGGGAATGTGGCTGGGACACACGACCGCACAGGCACCGCATTCGATGCAATCGAACAAGCCCTGTTCGACGGATGCGTCATGATGTTGATGTCGAGCTGCAAAATACAGTGTCTGAGGTTGTAACTTTACCGGACACACCGTCGCACAAAAATCGCAGCGGATACAATCCCGGTGGGGTTTGCTTTGCGTGACGACGGCTGCAATGTCCCGTTCACTGCCAGCAAGCAAACAGTTGCTGGTTTTAAGTACGGGCGTATCGAGATCTGGGGCTTCATAACCCATCAGTGGTCCGCCAACCAGCACGCGCTGCAGCTTTGCATGCTGCACGCCTGCAAAGTCCAGCAGATGTGAAACCGGAGTCCCGATCATTACCTCTACATTAACTGCCGTTTTGAGAGCGTGTCCTGTCAAGGTTGTGATGCGTGACGTCAACGGTTCACCGGCGATGACAGCCTTATAAACCGCGCGCGCTGTTGCTACGCTATGGCACAACACGCCAACATCTACCGGTCGTTTGCCCGATACAACTTCAATCCCTGTCATAATGCGAATCAACTGCTTTTCGCCACCTGACGGATATATTGATGGGATCAGCGTCAAGGACAGAGCAGCTTGCCCTGCATTGGCGGGCTTCAACTCAGTCATCAGTTGATTGATGACACTTTGGATAGCATCAATGGCCTGGTATTTATCAGCTTCAATACCGATGACACAGGACTGAGCACCACAAATCCGCTGAATGATCAGCGCTCCCTCAATAACTTCAGCGGCGTGTTCACGCATCAGCGCCTCATCGGCAGTAATGAAGGGTTCACATTCTGCGCCGTTGATTATGAGGGTTTTTATGGCTGACGCACCCAGTTTGATGGCCGTTGGAAAGCCCGCACCTCCCATGCCACAGATCCCGGCATCAAACACCGCCTGACGCAATTCATCTGGTGATCGAACTCTCCAATCACTGTTCGCGGCAAGCAAACCCGGCTGGATGGCATGTTTGCCATCGGTATCAATGACGATAGCCGTTTGGTGTCTGTTCAAAGCCTGTTGCCAGCTGCGCTCAGGATCGTGAGTCTCATTAGTGGGAAGCAATGCGTAACTGATACTGCTGATGTAACCAGAACTGGGCGCATGCAAACCGACACCTTTTTCTCCGTTTGCGGCAGCAATCAGCTGATTTTTATAAACATAATCACCAACAGAAACAACAGGGACAGAATCTGGCCCCAGGTGCTGGCGTAGCGGAAGGATCAACTGTGCCGGCAATCCAAGCTCGCCAGATGGCATACGAATTATCTTCTGCTGTAAAGACAGGGTCTTGTGAGATGCCGGTGCAATCCCGCCCGGCAATGCATGCAGTGTTGTCGCCCAACCGGCTTTACCCGTCAAACGCAGTAACCAAGGCTTAAGGGTTTTGGTGATAAAAAAACTGCGGCGCAGGTGAGTCATTTTTGCACCACAACAGTGACAGACGCGTGAGCTGACATGATTGGCAAGGGCAACATATCAATACAATCAACCGGGCAGGGGTCAACACACAGATCACATCCTGTGCAATCTGCAACAATCACGGTATGCATGCGTTTGGGAGCGCCAACGACGGCATCCACTGGACAGGCTTGTATACATTTTGTGCACCCAATACATTCATGTTCACGAATGCTGGCAATACGTTTCGGCAAATGCCAGCCATGCGAGGTATCAAGCGGCACAACAGGTAAATCCAGTAACGCGGCAATTCGTTTGATGGTGTGCGCGCCACCTGGCGGGCACCGATTGATGTTTTCCCCGCGGCTGATCGCTTCGGCATAGGGTCGACACCCTGGAAATCCACATTGCCCACATTGGGTCTGTGGCAGTAAGTTATTGATACTGTTTATAAGCGTCACAGTTGCTGTTGCGCTATGCAACTTGTCAGCGCCAAACAATCGTTCTACCCACAGCATTAACCAGGCGAATCCAAACACCAGCGCAGCCAGCACCAACACTGCAGCCAACATGCTAATCATGGCACAAGCCCTTCAAATGCCAGGATGGCAAGTGACATGATGCCCGCGCTGATCAGCAAGATTGGCACACCTCGAAACGGTGCCGGCACATCATCCGTACTCACACGTTGTTGGATCGCTGCAAAAACCAGCAAAAACACCACAAAAGCTGCAGCATTGGCTATCGCAAACCCGATCAAATCGGCCACGCCGCTGACATGCCATGTCGCGAGCAAACCCGTTCCAATCACAGCGCTGTTCAGAGCAAGCAGCGGAAAGCTACGCTTCAAAACAGGCAATTCCGCGGGTGCAAACCGCATCAGGATCAACCGCAATGGCATCAGCAAGAGTGCTGAGACCACCATCACCACAGGCAGTGCAAACCCACTGCGTATCTGGCTGGCGACGATCATGCTGGTCAGCCCCAAAAATGCGTTACTGATGAGTGTGCTCCCGATTATTAACATGGCTGCGCTCAGTCCAAACAGTGCAGAGCGACGTAAACCAGCAGGGCCGGCGAACCAGGCCTCAAGGCCTAACAGCTGGGTAAGTACCAGATGATTCACCAGGGCGACACTGATTAAACCCGTAAAAAGTTCGGACACCGGATAAGTTCTCGTTTGTTATGTAATGCAGACGCTTGCCGCATCCTGCCAAAAGCAGCGGAGTTTATCATGACATTCTGAACTATAGTGGTATCCGCTGCGCTCAGCTTTTGCCCGGCATGGTGTCTATCAAGTATCATCGGCCCCGACGTGTCTGCTGACAGGCACAGCAACTTAAGCATCGGCATTTCCCCGGACAGGGTTTAACAGGAAGAGTGAATTGTGAAGAAGTGGATGTGTATTGTTTGTGGCTTGATTTATGACGAAGCCGAAGGCTGGCCCGATGATGGCATCGCGCCAGGCACCCGATGGGAAGATGTACCCGCAGACTGGTCATGCCCTGAGTGTGGCGTAGGCAAAGAAGATTTTGAAATGATTGAAGCAAACTGAGAAGGATGATTCCGGTGTCAAAACGTAAAATTCTGGTTACCAGCGCACTCCCTTATGCCAATGGGCCTATCCATCTGGGTCATGTCCTGGAGGCCGTACAAACAGACATCTGGGTACGCTTTCAGAAAATGCGTGGGGAACAGTGTATTTATGTGTGTGCAGATGATGCACACGGCACCGCCATCATGCTGCGCGCCGAGAATGAAGGCATCACGTCTGAACAGCTCATTGCTAATGTAAAAGCTGATCACCAGAGTGCATATGACGGATTTTTAATAGATTTTGATAATTATCACTCTACCCACAGTGACGAAAACCGTCATTATTCAGAGACTATCTACAAAGCGTTGCGTGCCAATAACCGCATCGCTGTGCGCAACATTACCCAGTTGTACGATCCAGAAAAGGCTTTATTTCTCGCGGATAGATTCGTGAAAGGCACTTGCCCCAAGTGTAAAACCGACGATCAATATGGCGATAACTGTGAAGCATGCGGGGCAACCTATAGCCCGAACGACCTGATCAATCCACGCTCCACATTGTCTGGTGCCACACCTGTTCAGCGCGAATCCGAGCACTATTTTTTTAAACTGCCCGAATTCACTGACATGCTAAAAACTTGGACGCGCAGTGGAACATTACAGGAGCAGGTCGCCAACAAACTCAGCGAGTGGCTGGAGGCGGGCCTGCAAGAGTGGGATATCAGCCGGGACGCCCCTTATTTCGGGTTTGAAATCCCGGATACAACAGGCAAGTATTTTTATGTCTGGCTGGATGCGCCAGTCGGATACATGGCCAGCTTCCAACAGTATTGTGATCGCACCGGGACCAATTTTGACGAATACTGGGCGCCAGGTAGTGACGCAGAGCTGTACCATTTTATTGGCAAAGATATTGTCAATTTCCATGCTTTGTTTTGGCCGGCCATATTAAGTGACGCCGGTTACCGCACGCCAACTGCGGTATTTGCCCATGGTTTTTTGACCGTAAATGGCAAAAAAATGTCAAAGTCTCGTGGCACCTTTATCAACGGCCATACATATTTGCGACATTTAAACCCCGAGTATCTGCGCTATTTCCTGGCCTCCAGACTGGGCAACGGTGTTGATGACCTAGATTTGAACCTGGATGAATTTTTAAACAAGATCAACTCTGATCTGGTGGGCAAACTCGTTAATATCGCCAGTCGCTGCGCCGGGTTTATTACACGTGGTTTTGACGGCATGCTTGGTCAGCAGGTGGAAGCCTCAGCATTGCTGGCTGAATGTCAGGCCGCCGCTGATGACATCGCGCAGGCATATGAGCAGCGAGAGTACCAGCGCGGGATCAGACAGATCATGTTGCTGGCAGACAAAGCCAATCAATTTATTGCAGAACAGGCGCCGTGGACATTGGCCAAGGCGAATCCTCAAGACCCGCGTGTCCAGGCGATCTGCACCAGCGGCATCAACTTGTTTCGTCTATTAATGATCTATCTAAAGCCGGTGCTTCCGGCAATGGCAGAAAAAGCCGAGCGCTTCTTGAATGTTCCGGCACTGGAATGGACAGCCTCCACAACACTGTTGTTGGCACACAAGATCAATAATTTTGAGCCCTTGATTACCCGGGTTGAACAGTCATCTATCGACGCCATGCTGGCTGAGGCCGGGGCTGATATTGAAAAGAACGCTCAAAAGCCAGCTGCTGCGACTGTGCCACAAGCCATAGACTCGCCGCTGGGTAAAGAGCCAATCGCTGACGAGATTGAGTTCCCTGACTTCGCGAAAGTCGATTTAAGGATCGCCAAAATTATTGATGCCAGCTACGTTGAAGGGGCTGATAAACTCCTGCAATTGACGCTTGATCTAGGGATAGCTGCAGATGGCAAACCCGAAACGCGTCATGTTTTTTCAGGCATCCGCTCTGCCTACAACCCTGAGGATCTGAAAGGGCGCCTGATGGTAATGGTCGCGAATCTTAAACCACGCAAAATGAAATTTGGCATGTCAGAGGGCATGGTGCTGGCGGCTGGCCCCGGTGGTTCTGACATCTGGTTATTAAGTCCAGATCACGGGGCACAACCTGGCATGCGTGTCATTTAAACGTGAATACTGAATAGCCAGAGGGAGTCATTGACGGCGGGACGATTTTTCAGGTTAACTCGGTCATTGATCAGGTACCAGATTGCTCCAAAAACATTAAAAACCAACAATAGGGGATTTCAGATGATAGACGCACGTGCTGCCGCGCTGTTCCGGCAGCTTGCCATACTAGGTATCTGCCTGTTTGCCGCCAGCACCACACAGGCTCAGCTCGATGATTCTTTGCGGGACATTGAAAGCTCTATCATCAAAATTTATACCACCTCTGCTGCGCCGGATTATTTCACCCCTTGGCGCTTGATGAACCCGAGCCAGAGCAGCGGCTCAGGTTCGGTCATCTCGGGCCGCCGGATTCTGACCAACGCTCATGTTGTGGCAGATGCCAGTTACGTGCAGGTTCAAAAGCATAACGATGCCGAACGCTATCAGGCACGCGTTGAATTTATCTCACACGCGTCAGATCTGGCGATCATAGTGGTTGACGACGAGACTTTTTTTGAAGACACCCCAGCACTGGACATTGGTGATCTGCCAGAACCAAACACTGAAGTGTTTGTGTTCGGGTTTCCGGTCGGCGGCCGCACGCTGAGCATCACTAAAGGCATCCTGTCGAGAGTGGAACAGCAAGTATATGCACATTCCGGCGAGTTTTTGCTGGCAGGGCAAATTGATGCGGCAATCAATCCCGGGAATAGTGGTGGACCGGTGATTGTTAACGGCAAAATCGCCGGAGTGGTGATGCAATCTGGCTCCGGTGGACGGACTGAAGCCTTGGGCTATTTTGTACCGCCAGATATTGTCAGGCACATGCTGACCGATGCGTCCAATGGTCAATATGATGGTTTCCCGGATTTGGGTTTTCGCACACAAGATCTCGAGAGCCCGGCTGCCAAGGCGGCTTATGGCTTGAATCCTGATCAGAACGGCGTACTGGTGATCAAAGTGTTTCAAAACTCACCCGCCGATGGAGTTTTGCGCGAAAACGACGTGGTACTGAGTATTGATGGTTACAACGTCGCGGGTGACAGCACCATCAGCCTCAGTCGTTCGCTGCAAACCAACTACAAACATGCCATTGACCTCAAGCAGATTGGTGACGAAGTGCCGGTACAAATTGCCCGTCAGGGACAAGTTCTTGATCTGACCCTGACCGCTCAACGTCGACAAGCCAGCTACAGCCTGGTCCGGGGAGAGCAGTTTGACTCGCTGCCTGAATACTACATCTATGGCGGCATACTGTTTGTGCCACTCAATATGAATCTGATCAAGCGTTGGGGGCCAGATTGGACACGCACAGCACCCGTCAATCTGCTGCATGCGCGCAGCCAATGGAGTTCACCTGAAAAGCGCGAAGTGGTTGTTGCCTTGCAGGTGTTACCGGCTGATGTAAACCTTGGTTACCACGATGTGCGCAACTGGATTGTTGATTCTGTTAATGGCGTGCCTGTTCGGGATTTTTATCAGTTCACACGCCAACTCAAAGACAACAACCAGCCTTATGTGGTTTTCAGAGGGGAGTCCGGTTACCAAATGGTGGTCAATCATGATCAAGCGGTCTCCACGGAAGCCGCGATACTCAATCAATATCGCATTCCATCAGCCAATTCAGACGGTTTGTTTGATACCCAACAGTTGGCCGTGCAACCCTGAGCAGCGTATGATTCGCGCTTTTGACTGCGGGGCTCATCCCCGCAGCACACTGAGCACTATGAGAGAAAATGGACTATGAGCATCAAGTCGGATAAATGGATTCGCACCATGGCAATGGAGCACGGCATGATTGAGCCGTTTGAGCCAGGACAGGTACGTTATGTAAACGGTGGCAAAGTCATTTCCTATGGTACGTCCAGTTATGGTTATGATGTGCGCTGTGCGACAGAGTTCAAAATCTTCACCAACGTCCACACAACCAATGTTGTTGATCCCAAAAACTTTGATGAAAGCAGTTTTGTCACGATCAATGAACCCTATTGCATCATTCCACCCAACTCATTTGCACTGGCCAGAACAGTTGAATACTTCCGGATTCCGAGCGATGTACTGACAATTTGTCTGGGCAAATCCACCTATGCGCGTTGCGGCATCATCGTGAATGTAACGCCTCTGGAACCCGAGTGGGAAGGGCATGTCACCTTGGAATTCTCCAATACCACGCCGCTACCTGCAAAAATTTATGCGAATGAGGGCGTAGCACAAATGCTGTTTTATCAATCTGATGAACAGTGTGAAGTGACCTACAAACAACGCGGTGGCAAATACATGGGCCAGACCGGTGTTACCACACCACGTGTATAACGCCCGTCACTCACTACTATCCTTAAGCTGACAGCCGGGTGGTCAACCCGGCGTCAAAACTTCTTGTTTCTTGCGTTCATTATCCCAAGATGCAGGTCAAATTTTTGACCTCATTCCAAATCTCGTTTTCATGTAATTGATATTTAGAGCATTTATCTCATGGCACAAACATTGCTTTGAGCTTTGTGTACAAATCATTTACTTGCTTTTGCGGGATATTCGTTAAATGACATCAACACAACTGGCAACGATGAGTCTGCGCTCTGGCGCTTTGCAACCGAGCGCGGCGCAAGCGCTGGAAATGGCATTCAAGGCATTTAATGAATTGTCGGGTGAACTGAACCAGACCTGGCAAGCCTTGGAAGATCAGGTGCGCCACTTGACCATCGAATTAGAAGCCGCAAACACCCAACGTTTAAAAGAACTCGCTGACAAAGAGCGAATCGCCCGCCGACTACAAAAACTGCTGCAACTGCTGCCCGGTGGCGTGGTTGTTTTAAATGAGAAAGGCAAGGTTACCGAATGCAATGCCGCCGCCATCGATCTGCTGGGTGCCCCTCTAGAAAAACAAGCCTGGCAGGATATTATTCGCCAACGCTTTGCTCCCAAAAAAGATGATGGCCACGAGATTTCATTGGTAAACGGCAAACGCGTCAGCCTGCTTAGCCGCTCACTCGATGAAGAACCGGGTCAAATTATTCTGATCACCGACCAGACCGAAACCCGTCGTTTGCAACAAAGCCTCAGTCGTCACCAGCGTTTGATGGAAATGGGCAAAATGGTTTCTTCACTGGCGCACCAGATCCGTACACCTCTGTCTGCTGCGATGTTATACGCGGGCCATCTTGGCAATCTGGCAGACGCCCCTGCAAAAGAAGAACCCGCCGATTCTCGTTTTTCCCGAACACACGAGCGCCTGATGTCACGCTTGCAAAACATGGAGCGGCAGGTGCGCGACATGTTGATCTTTGCACGCGGCGACGCAGTGCTGGATGAGACCCTGAGCCTACGCCAGATTTTTGACGAAACCCGTGTGGCTGCCGAGGTACTGTCAAGATCCGGTGTGCTGGCATGTGATTGGCAGAACAATGTACCCGACCTTTTTGTGGCGTGTAACAAAGAATCTCTCATCGGGGCGCTACTTAATTTGATGGAAAATGCTGTCCAGAACGGTGGCCCGGCCGTGCAGTTAAACATCGTTGCCGAGCAACTACCCAATGCTAACAGCTCGAAAAATAAGACTATTTGCATCTACGTCGAAGATAACGGCCCTGGCATTGACCCAGAAAAACTGGCGCACGTGACGGAAGCTTTTTACACAACACGTGCACAAGGTACCGGACTTGGCCTGGCAGTTGCATTAATCGTAGCGAGAGCACATGGCGGCAAGTTTTTTATCGAAAATCGCAAACAACATGGCGTTGATACAAGCACCGGCGTTCGGGCAGGTTTCGTACTTCCATGTGCATCACCGCAATCCGCATCACAAGCTGGAGAGTCAAATGAGTAAAACAAGTATTCTGGTAGTAGAAGACAACTGGGACTTGCGCGAAGCGCTCAGTGATACGCTGGAGTATGCCGGTTACGATGTGCTGGCCGTCCCGGGTGGCGAGCAGGCATTGCAAGCATTGTCACAGCGTCGCATGGACATGGTGGTATCGGATATCAACATGGATGGCATGGACGGTCACGAGTTGCTGGTGCGCGTAAGAGCGCTGTACCCCGTGATGCCAGTGATTCTGATCACTGCATTTGGCAGCATCGGAAGCTCAGTGCGCGCCATGCGCGAAGGCGCTGTTGACTACCTGTTGAAACCCTTCAAGCCTGAACAGTTGATTGCCACCGTTGAGAAATACCTGACACAACGTGTCAGCGACCGCACCGACCCGATAGCCGTTGAGCCCTCAAGCCAACAATTGCTCGCCTTGGCTCGCAAAGTGGCGCAATCCGATGCGACGGTCTTGATCTCCGGGGAAAGCGGTACCGGTAAAGAAGTATTGGCTCAATATATTCACCAGCAATCACCGCGCAAAAATGGTCCATTTGTAGCCATCAATTGCGCTGCAATTCCGGAAAACATGCTGGAAGCTACACTGTTTGGCCACGAAAAGGGCTCCTTCACTGGCGCCTACCAAAGCAGCCCAGGCAAGTTTGAGCAGGCCGATGGCGGCACACTGCTGCTCGACGAAATATCTGAGATGGATATTGGGCTGCAGGCAAAAATTCTGCGCGTGTTACAAGAGCGTGAAGTAGAGCGACTGGGCAGTCGTAAGACGCTGCATCTGAACGTACGGGTGATTGCAACCACCAACCGCGACTTGCGCCTGTGCGTCAGAGAAGGACGCTTCCGCGAAGATCTTTTTTACCGACTGAGTGTGTTCCCCTTGGCGTGGCAGGCGTTGCGCAATCGGCAACTGGATATCATCCCCCTGGCGACACGCTTGTTGATTCAGCATGCACAGCGGATGGGCCGTGGTACGGTGCATCTTGGCGACAGTGCCAAATCGGCCATGCTAGCGTATGACTGGCCAGGTAACGTGCGCGAACTGGACAATGTCTTGCAACGCGCCCTGATTATTCAGGATGGTTCACAAATCAATGCCGCCGCACTGGGTTTATCGGATTACAACGGCATGGGCATGTCCGAGCCCCTTTACACACAAGCCGCGCAAACACCTACAAACCCTACCCAGATCTCTCAGCCAATCAGCGCAGCGTCCGCGCCGTTCGAAAGTATGTCATTAAACCAGAGCGAGACACCGTTTAAAGCATCGGAAGACTGTGACCTGGGCTCTGATCTGAAACAACGTGAGTTTCAAATCATTATCAGTGCACTGAAGCAACAGGGCGGCCGTCGCAAAGAGACCGCTGACGCCTTGGGTGTCAGCGCACGTACCTTGCGCTACAAGCTGGCACGTATGCGAGACATGGGCATCAATATTGATTCCATGGTCAGTGCTTAATCGTCTGACCACATACACACAGAACTTTGAATTGACTTGAATGGTGAAACAGCATGAATGGTGTAACTGATCGAATGGATATTAACCAACTGCTCCTGCAGATGCGCGAAATTCGTGGCCAGATCCAGACCCCATCTGTCAGACCGGAAGAAATTGCTAACGCCTTAAGCGCAGGCGGTGGCGCATCGGCAACCGGTCAAAGTGAACGCACAGGTTTTGCAGACATGCTCAAAAGTGCGGTGAATTCGGTCAATGAAACTCAACAAAAATCCAGTGAGTTGCAACGCGCATTTGAGATGGGTGACCCACAGGTTGACATCACTCAGGTAATGATTCAGATGCAAAAAGCCAGCGTGTCTTTTGAAGCCATGAATCAGGTTCGCAATCGTCTGGTCACCGCGTACCAAGACATTATGAACATGCCAATATGATTATGAATTTTTATACGATGTTTCTAACAGGGCAATAACATGGCCACAGCGGATTTAGCAAGTTCACAAACATCTGGTGCGGGTGCCGCCGCTAAAGGCGGTAGTAACTTTTTGACCGGATTTAATCGCCTGAATGTTATCCGACAGGCAGGTTTGCTGCTTGGTCTGGCAGCCAGCATTGCGCTGGGTTTCAGCGTGGTGTTATGGAGTCAGCGCGAGGAATACCAACCGGTTTACCCAAGTCTGCAAGGGTTTGATGTATCGGAACTTGCGCAAGTGCTTGAAGCTGGCACAGTACCGTACCGAATTGATCCGGCATCGGGTGTGCTGTTGGTGCCAGCAGACCGAGTGTCAGCCGTACGTCTTGAGATCGCGGCTGCCGGCATCACGCGCGATAACGGTTTTGGTTATGAATTTATGGATCAGGAGGCCAGCCTGGGTACCAGTCAATTCATGGAGGAAAACCGCTACAAACGCAGCCTGGAAGGCGAACTGCAACGAACCATCACAAATTTCCGCCATGTCCAGGCAGCCAGAGTGCACCTTGCCACACCGGAAAGAACCGTTTTTGTCAGAGATGCACGCAAACCTACCGCATCGGTCTTTTTGACTTTATTGTCGGGCCGTCAATTGACTGACACACAGGTTCAGGCAATCTCCAATCTGGTTGCCTCCAGTGTGCCCAATATGGATCCGGCCGATGTCACGGTTGTTGACCAGGCTGGCAACCTGTTGTCCCATCGTGACGATAACCCGGAATTTAAGGTTGCGGGCGAGCAGTTTGAGTACGTCCGTCGTTATGAAGAAACATTGGTATCACGCGTAAACCGCATTCTTATGCCTTTGCTGGGATCTGGACGTTTTACGGCGGAAGTGGCTGCGGATATCGATTTCACCCGCACCGAGCAAGCGGCAGAGACTTACAGTCCGGAGACGGCCATCCTGCGCAGCGAACAATCGATGGATGAACGCAGGGCGGGCGGTGAAATCATTGCGGGCATTCCTGGTGCGCTGAGCAACCAACCGCCTGCCGCAGCACAGGCACCCGAAACACTCGGTCAAGCGCAGACCGCACAAACTGCCGCAGACAATACCAATGTGCGTTCACAGGCCACCCGCAATTATGAAATCGATAGAACCATCAGTTACATTACCAGCGACCCGGTGACTGTGCGTCGTTTGTCGATTGCAGTGGTAATTGATGAGCCAGAAGGCGAAGGTATTGCGCCATGGACACCCGAGGACATTGAGCGAATTACTGCCCTGGTGCGAGATGCAGTGGGTTACAGCGTTGAACGCGGTGATAGTGTCACGGTAATCAACAAAAAATTTGCCCAGCCAGAACTGACGGTGATGGAAGAACTGCCTATCTGGCAACAAACCTGGTTTGCCGGCGCGCTGCGCCAGGGCGCAGGTGCCTTGTTTGTATTGATTCTGGTATTTGGTGTCTTGATGCCAGTTTTGCGTCGACTGTCGGCAGTCGGCACGGACAGCCGTGCCCTGGTGGCTGTTGGGGCAGGCAAGAATGGCAGTGACATGCAGTATGCAGAAGTACAAGCTGATGGATCGCGCATGAGCGAAGACTCGGTGACCTTGTCAGGCGGTGATGATTTGTTGTTGTCAGGCCCGACTGAAAGTTATGAACGGCAACTCAGCGCGATCAAAGGTCTGGTTGCTCAGGATCCTGCCCGTGTTGCGCAGGTGGTCAAAAACTGGATAGCGAATGATGTCTGACAAAAATGCTGCTGAAAAACTGGGTCGTAATGTCAGTCCGCTGGAGCGTGCTGCAATCTTGCTCATGAGTATGGGCGAAAAAGACGCGGCCGAAGTACTCAAACAGATGGGCCCTAAAGAAGTTCAAAAAGTTGGCGCCGCCATGTCAACACTAAAATCCGTGACACAAGACACGGTATCCGGTGTTCTGTCTGTATTTCTGACTGAGTGTGGTAATCAAAGCGGTCTAGGAATAGGGGCTGACGCCTACATCCGCACAATGCTTACGGAGGCGCTTGGAGAAGAACGTGCGCGCGGTTTGCTTGATCGAATTCTGCTGGGAGGCTCAAGCTCTGGGATTAATAGTCTTAAATGGATGGATTCCCGATCCGTGGCAGACGTGATTCGTAACGAGCACCCGCAAATTCAGGCAGTCGTCTTAAGTTACCTTGAACCCGATCAGTCGGCCAGCATTCTTTCAAATTTCCCAGACAAGGTACGTGTCGAAATTATGATGCGTATCGCCTCGCTGGAAAGTGTACAACCCGAAGCGCTGAAAGAGCTGAACCTGATTCTTGAAAAACAGTTCTCCGGCAAGGGTGCAAATCCGTCAACCACCATTGGTGGCACAAAAACTGCTGCAGAAATCATGAACAACCTGGAAGGTGCTGTTGAGCAAGAACTGATGCAGTCCATTAAAAATCTGGATGAAGATCTCGGAAATCAGATTCAAGATCTTATGTTTGTTTTTGATAATCTTAGAGAAGTTGATGACCGCGGCATCCAGTCTTTGTTAAGGGAAGTGTCATCGGAGGTGTTGATTCTGGCGCTCAAAGGTGCCGATGACTTCCTGAAGGAAAAGTTTTTTAACAACATGTCCAAACGGGCGGCAGAGTTGTTGCGTGACGATCTGGAAGCAAAAGGGCCGGTTCGCATTATTGAAGTTGAAGCGGCACAGAAAGAGATTCTGGTAGTTGCCCGACGCATGGCAGATTCTGGCGAGATTCAACTCGGCGGTGGCGGCGAGGCTATGATCTAATCACCCCAAAGTCAGATCGCCATGCCGAAAAAGCTAATGCAAACAATTGAAGATCCGCAGCGTGGAGCAGCAACATGACAATTCAGCGGCATATTTTTGACGGTAACTCCCGTATCGGCCAGAAAGATCTGGAACAGGAACCCGTGCTGCGCTGGATTCCACCAACCATTGGTAAAGGTGGCAATTTGGTGCATGCCGAGCCCCGCGAAGAATCTGTACTGCGCCAGGTTGTTGCACAGGTTGCCCCCCGAACCTCTGGTGAAAAGCCGGCTGCTGGCCATGCGGCCTCACCCGCAGAAGTAGCGCGCGAATTTGATCAGGCACGCGAGGAAGGCTTGATGCTTGGCCGTCAGGAAGGCATGCACAAAGGCCTTGAGGAAGGTCGCCGTCAGGGTATGGAGCAAGGCCGGGAGCAAGGTCTTCAAGAGGGTAAAGAACAAGGCAGGGCAGAAGGTTATAAAGATGGTTTAAAACGTGCTGAGACCGAGGTCAGCCAACAAATGGCAACGCTGGACAGCATCCTGACACATTTGACCCACGCGTTGAATGAACAGGATTATCAATTGGAGCAAGCGCTATTGACCTTGAGTAAAGAAATCGCACGACACGTTATCCAGCGCGAGCTGATGATAGACAGCAGCCACATTATGGCCATTGTGCGTCAGGCCATAGCGACCTTACCAGCCAGTCGCGATAACGTCCGAATTTTGGTAAACCCCGATGATGTACCGGTGATCGAACGTGCGGCGCAGGACAACGGTGACAGTTGGCGGGTAATAGGCAGTTCACAGATTGCACGCGGGGGCTGCCGCGTGGAGACCGATCAAAGTGTGGTTGATTTTACTACCGGCGAGCGTTTTAAACAGGTACTAGAACAGATCGTGAACCGACACTTGTTACAAGATCAGGACCAGGGAGCAGTCACCGTGCCTGCCGGTGAAAATTTTGCCATTGCCCCAGATCCGGTTGTGCGCCCGCGCGCTGCGTCTGCGATCAGCAACAACAAAACACCTCCACAAAAGAGTTTTGCAGAAGAAGCCGCCAGCTTGGCCTCCGCTCAAGTAGCAGACGGCATCGCTGTGCCTGAACTATCCAAGCTTGCTGCGCTTACCAGAGATCAGGAGTACTGATTATGTTAAGGCAACATCTTGCACAACGACTTCGCTGTTATCTGCCCACTGAGACGCCAGTGACTCAGCCGGTGATTGTTGGTCGATTGACGCGTGTTGTGGGCCTGACGCTGGAAGCCGTTGGTTGTAACGTTTCCCTGGGCGGCCGTTGTCTGGTCAGTCACCCGAGCGGTCGTGATATCGAGGCAGAAGTTGTGGGATTTGACGGGGCCAGAATTTTCCTGATGCCACTTTACGGCGTTGAGGGCTTACAGCCTGGTGCCAGTGTTGTGCCCGCCGCACAGAATCAAAAGCTATGGGTCGGCAACGGATTGCTCGGCAGAGTGCTCAACGGATTTGGCGAGCCAATTGACGGACTTGGCCCCTTGGCCATGCATGAATGCCGGGAAGCAGGACCCGAGAGAAGCATCAACCCATTAAAGCGTCAGCCTATCCGCCAGGCACTGGACGTCGGCATAGCGGCCATCAATGGCTTGCTAACCGTGGGCAAGGGCCAGCGTATCGGATTGTTTGCAGGCAGCGGCGTAGGTAAAAGCGTGCTCTTGGGCATGATGACGCGCTTTACCAATGCCGATGTCATTGTTGTTGGGCTTATTGGCGAACGGGGCCGTGAGGTCAAAGAGTTTATCGAGGAAATTCTGGGTGAGGAGGGCTTGCGCCGATCCGTGGTGGTTGCCTCTCCTGCGGATGACTCACCACTCATGCGACTGCGCGCTGCCACCGTCACCACTCGGATTGCTGAAGGTTTTAGAGATCAGGGCAAAGATGTTCTGATGCTGATGGATTCGTTGACGCGTTATGCGATGGCGCAGAGAGAAATTGCACTNNGGCACTATTACAGCGTTTTATACAGTGCTGACCGAAGGTGACGATCAACAAGACCCGATTGCCGATTCCGCGCGGGCTATTCTGGATGGACACATTGTGCTATCGCGCGCACTGGCCGAACAAGGGCACTATCCCGCCATCGATGTTGAAGCATCCATCAGCCGGGTTATGCCCTCAGTGGTGAGCGCAGAACATCTTGCCAAGGCACAACTCTTTAAGCGCGTTTATTCCCGATATCAACAGAATCGCGACTTGATCAGTGTAGGTGCCTATACCATGGGTGCTGACAAAGATATTGATTTTGCCATTGAACGCATGCCCCATTTACGTCAATTTTTGCAGCAGGGTTTAAGCGAGAATATCGCTCTTGTTACTGCCGTCGAGCGTTTGGGCAAAGCCATTACACCGCTGTCACGGGTTATGCCTGGAAACAACCCGGGTGGTGGCAATGTCACCACCTTGCAGCCGCGCACACTCGGTGCCAGTGACCGTAACACTGCCGCAAATAGTAACGCCGCCGGCAAAGCCTCATGAACCGCGTTAAAAGAATGCAACCAGTCCTGCGGATTGCTGAACTCGATGTCGAAAGGGCGGGCCGGCAGCTCGCTCAAATTCAACAACGGATTCTGATCGAACAAGGCAAAGTTGTTCAATTGCAGGACTACCAGCAAGAGTACCGCCTTCGCTTGCAAAGCGCCGGACAGGCTGGCATGAGCGTTGATAAACTCAGATTGTTTGATGGCTTTCATCAGCAGTTGGACAAAGCAATCGAGCAACAACAGCAATTGATTTCAAAAATTCAGCAGGATCAAGAAATTATAAAAGCAATCTGGCAACAGAAAGATATCCGATTCAAAAGCCTTCAGAAAATGCTGGAGCGCATTGAGAAAGATGCCGCTGTGCAGCAAGCCCGT
>DITX01000143.1 GCA_002422225.1 Gammaproteobacteria bacterium UBA6173 | reverse complement strand
CAAAGCAGCCGGTCGGCCGCACATCGAAAAGCCGGCAATGTACCGATGATTTCGCCAACCGGAGTACCCGGATTCGACCAACTGGAGCCATTCGCCAAACTGAAAATGACCAGTTTGAATGACTGGTCTCCAAGGTAGTGCAGTCATTCTGTGTCTGGGAATGTCCCTGAATTCATTACTTGCCGATCATCAACTTTCAGATCAAACGTTTTCAGCTTGATAAGACACAGTCAGACAACCGCGTATCATCTAACACTACAAAATCACTATTCACAGGGTGCAACGATGGTGCAAGAAGCTCGAGATCATTGGCAGATACTTAGACAGCATCTTTCAAACTTTGAAAACCAAAAACAAGTGACGATCGTCCATCCAGATATTTGAACCATTGAAAATCTGGATTATGCGCAAGCACTACCTGGCACTTACCCAAAATCAGCAAAAGGATTTGCGCTGGGTTTCGACGTTGTCAAGCAAATCGCATGCCTTCATCTTGATGCTCGGTTTTGCTTGGGCAGCGCCAGTCAGTGCTGACAGCTTGACCGAAGCCATGCGCTCAAGCACAGTGCCTGTGGTGTGTGTGGTTTCACCCTCCAACATGGGCACTGGTTCTGGTTTCCTAGTGGCTGACGGCAAACATGTGGTCACCAATCACCATGTTGTTGCCTGCACCGATGAAGGCGGCAAGGTCGGCATCATGGCTGCAAATGGTGAACTGGTTCCGGCGGCAGTGCTTTGGCAATCATTGGCCAAAGATTTGGCCGTGCTTCGAGTCGAAAGAAGCCCTGGTGGACAAGCCGTCAACTTTGCCACCCGTAGTGCTATGGATGAGCGCGACAAAGTAATAGTCGCGGGTTATCCCGGTGCGGCATTGCGTTCTACCCGCGACTTTGGTCGTGTCTCCTTTGCCGAAGGCATCATCAGCAAGTTCACCGAGTTGGATTCGCCTGAAGGCACGGTCAAGCACATTCAAATCACCGCGCCCGTCAATCCTGGCAATTCGGGTGGGCCGCTGTTCAATGAGTTTGGTCAGGTGGTGGGCATCAACGTGCAGAAGTCCATGACTTCCGTGCTGGTGGTTGACCCGTCTGCACCACAAGGGGTACGACAAGAGCGTGTGACCTTGGGCGAAGGCGTTGCCTGGGCCATCCTCTCAGATGAATTGCTGGTGGAACTGGACCGCCTGCATCTACCCTTTATCGCAACACGCTCCAAGCCCAACGTCTTCACGGCAGAGTTTGACAGGCAACCGGTTTTGTTCACCTTCATTGGCTTGACGATGGTTTTGGCGATGGTGGCTGTTAGCTTGCTCGTCAATCGGCGCAGCCGAATCGTGATCAAGGATGCTGTTACTCGCGGGCGTGACGTACTTACCAAACACGTTGTTGCACCCGTAAAACCAGCCAAATATCCCGTGCTACGTGGCATCACCGGCCCATATGCCAATGCCACATTACCGCTGGATGCAGAGCAAATCGCCATCGGGCGCGATGCCAGCATGTGTCAACTGGTCATGCCATCTGATGCAACTGACATAGGCCGACGGCATTGCACGGTGCGCTGGGACCCAGCTGCTGCTGCATTTTTGCTGGAAGACTGTTGGACGACCAACGGTACTTTTTTGGATACCGGTGAACGTATCGACGCCGGAACGCCGGGCCGTCTAAAGCCCGGCGAACACTTCTACTTGGCCAATCGGCGTTATCAATTTGAAGTCGCTTTGGAGTCCAAGTCTTGAAATTCAGCCACGCTACTCTTTCCAACCCCGGCGGCCGAAAAGTCAATGAAGATGCAACTAAATGCTGCATGGCCTCGGACACGCAAGGCTGCTGGGTGGTGGCTGACGGACTGGGCGGCCACGGTGGGGGCGATGTGGCTTCAAAGATAGCAGTCAATAGCATCATTGATACCTACAAAAACAGGACTGAATTTTCTGCAGAACAACTCGCCAACATGCTTGGGGAGGCCCATCAAGCCATCCTAAATGACCAGCAAAATAGTGACCGTTTAAGTGCCATGCGCAGCACAGTGGTGGTGCTAATGTTGCAAGATGCACAGGCTTGGTGGGCTCATATAGGCGACACGCGCCTCTATTATTTTTCCCGCGGGCGCATCGTGCAACAGACCAAAGATCACAGCGTGCCCCAGGTGATGGTGGATGCTGGTGACATCAGTGCTGAAGCTATTCGTCACCACGAAGACCGCAATCGGCTCACTCGCAGCTTGGGCAACAGTGGCAAGTTGCGCACCACTGTTCTTGATCAAGCATCGCCCATTGCCGATGGCGATGCCTTTTTGCTGTGTACCGATGGCTTTTGGGAATTTGTTACCGAGGCTGACATGCAAGCCGCGCTGGCAAAATCAGCCAACCCCACCGCTTGGCTAAGCGCCATGGAACACATACTGCTAAGCCGCGCCCCAGCCAGCCACGACAACTACACCGCGACAGCTATTTTTGTGGAAGCCCAACCATGAGACGGCGCAACCGCGACATTAACATCTTCAACCTGTCGATGCTCGATGTCATATCGGGTGCTATGGGCGCATTCCTGATCATCATGGTCATCTTGCTGCCGTATTACAAAAAAGAGTCAATCGACTACCAAAAAGAGCTCAAACAAGCCCGCACCGCTGAAGACGCCGCCCGCCAAGCGGCACAGACAGCGCAAGCAGCGCAAAGCGCGGCAGAAGCCAGTCAACGCGCTACAGAAGAATCGTTGCGGGCAACCGAAAAGTCCATGCGAGCCGCCCAAGCTGAAGCAGACCAAAGCCGTCAACAAGTGGATGCTGCCACGCAGCAGCTCGCAAAAACTTTTCTTCTTGTGCATATTCAGTGGGACACAAAATATCAGGATGTTGACTTGCACGTGGTCGATCCCAGTGGCACAAAATTCTCGTATGAACACAAATCGTACCCGGGCCGAGCTGGTGAACTCAGCGTTGATAGTCAGTTTGGCCCGGGCAATGAAGTCTGGAGCAACCCAAGTGCCGCCATTGGCGACTACCGTGTGTTTGCCGAGCTTTACAATCTTCACGGAGTGAATGACACGCCTACAGTTACCGGCAATGTCATTCACCGCGATGGCTCCAGCTCACTGCCACCTGCGAGGCTATTGAGAAAACAACAAAAATATCTGGTGGCAACTGTGACCGTTGGCGCAGATGGACGGGTCAGTATTCGATAGGCGAACAATCGCACAGGCAACAATAAAGGGGGATGCAAATGGTTATGAAACGTTGTGACAATGGTCACTATTTTGATTCTGAAAAGCACTCATCTTGCCCATCTTGCGGTGTGGCCAATCTGCACATTCAACCTACTGTTGCAGCCGGGCGCACTGGTTACGCTGCGCCAGCCCGGCCGGAGTTGGACAGCCCCACTGTTGCCAGAGGCCAAGCCAAGCCCGCGTTTGTAGACCGAGACCCCGGTGCCACCGTGGGCGTAGTGCGCAAAAAGATGGGCATCGACCCTGTGGTTGGATGGCTGGTCTGCATTGAAGGCGCAGAAAAAGGCCGGGATTACCGCATCCGCAGCGAGCGCAACTTTGTCGGACGCGACCCCAAGATGGACATTTGCATCGGCGGTGACGATGCCATCTCGCGCGACAACCACGCCGTCATTAGTTTCAACCCGAAAAAGAATAGCTATCTACTCACGCCAGGCGATGGTCGGGGCATCATTTATCTAAATAGTGATGAAGTGGCCACCCCATCCGAACTGAAACCCTACGACACCATCGAAATGGGGCAAACCAAGCTGCTATTTGTGCCTTTCTGTGGTGAAAACTTCAAGTGGGTTTAGACGCAAAGACAAGCTGTCAAGAACTTTTCCGCTTTCGCCTTCGTGAAGTAAAAAATTTCAATGGCCATCGCAGCATCATTTGCTGACCTTTGTCCAGGCTGCTTTGCAGAAAATGCCACCG
>DITX01000059.1 GCA_002422225.1 Gammaproteobacteria bacterium UBA6173 | reverse complement strand
CTGATTCTGGTTTGAAGCTGAACACTTTTCTGGCTTTTCCAGAATCGGTGTTCAGCATGCCAGAATGACTGTTCAAGTTGCCAGAATCCCACCTAACGCATTGTTTATCTAATCAGATTATCCTTTCCACCTTTTGTGGAGAAGATAATGTCAGCCAAGAGAACAGCCATGCGAAAATTACGAGAAGTACTTAGACTCAGCTACAGCGCCGGATTAAGTATCCGGAAAATCAGTGCCAGTACCAAAATCAGTGTTGGCAGCGTTCAAACTATCTTAAAGCAGGCCGAACAACTGAACATCATCTGGCCGCTACCGGAAGATTGGGATGATCAAGCTTTAGCCCTGAAATTTTATCCCCGCTCGGATGCCCAGCCTTCAGCCAAATTCCAGGAACCGGTATGGACAGACGTTCATCTGGAGTTGAAGAAAAAAGGCGTGACCCAACAATTGCTCTGGGAAGAGTATGGCCAGCAGTATCCGAATCGTTGCTACAGCTACTCGCAGTTCTGCGCCCGTTATGCCGATTGGCGGAAGAAACAAAAACGTTCCATGCGCCAAATCCATCGTGCCGGTGACAAGTTATTTATCGATTATGCGGGCCCCACAATGTCCGTGGTCTGTGCCGCGAGTGGCGAAATACGTACCGCGCAGATCTTTGTGGCGGTGTTGGGGGCCTCCAACTACACATTTGCCGAAGCGACCTGGAGCCAAAGTCTGCCGGATTGGTTAGGCAGCCATGTGCGGGCCTTTGAGTTTTTTGGTGGTACAACCGTGATGCTGGTCCCCGATAATTTAAAAAGCGGGGTGACTAAAGCCTGTCGTTACGACCCCGAATTGAACCCCAGTTATCAACAGTTAGCGGCCCATTATTCTGTCGCGGTGATGCCTGCCAGGCCCTATAAACCAAAAGACAAGGCGAAGGCCGAGGCCGGTGTTCTCCTGGTCGAACGCTGGATCATGGCGAAACTGCGCCATCACACCTTCTTCTCGTTGGCAGAGTTAAATCACTGTATCAGCGCCTTATTGACCGAGCTCAATCAAAAACCCTTCAAGCAAATGCCCGGCAGTCGTCAGCAATGGTTTGAAACGCTGGATCAACCGGCCCTGTCGCCGTTACCCCAATACGCCTATCAGTACACGGACATCAAAACCGCCCGGGTCAATATCGATTACCACCTGATTTACGACCAACATCTCTATTCGGTGCCGCATCACTGCGTAGGCGAACCGGTTGAGTTGCATGCCGGTGACAAACTGATCGAAGTCTATTTTCACCACAAACGTATCGCCACCCATGTCCGGAAATATTATCCCGGCATGACCACCGAGCCAGGGCACATGCCGGAACAGCATGCCCAGCATCAGCAATGGACGCCAGAACGGTTAATGAACTGGGCGCAAGCGATAGGGCCTGAGGTGCGGGCGTGGGTGCAGGGGCAGTTACAGCGCAGGGAGCATCCAGAGCAGGCTTACCGCGTTTGTCTGGGTTTATTGAGCCTGAATCGTAGCTATGCCTCCGAGCGCCTCAATAAAGCCTGTGCGATCGCCAATAAAGAAGCGCTGTTCAAATTGAAAAACATCAAAGCCATTTTGCAAAGCAACCGGGACAAGTTGCCGGAGACATCATCGGTACACCTTTCGTTATTACCTCAAGACCATCTAAACATTCGTGGCGCAAAGAGTTTCCACTAATCCATCGCGCCTAAAGCGTTGAGCAAGCAGGGTTTACAGGAGGCCCTGCCTGCTCATTATTTTTTAACCTCTCAATACAGGACATTATCATGCTTGAAACCACCCTCGGCCAACTCTGCCAATTAAAACTAAACGGTATGGCCTCTGCGCTGCAAACCCAACTGGATCAACCGGGCACCTATGAAGGCTTAGCCTTTGCCGAACGCCTGCAATTATTAGTCGATCACGAAGACCTGGCGCGTAATCAGCGCAAACAGGACCGCTTGACACGCGCCGCCCAATTTAAACTCAAAGCCTATGCCAAAGACATTGATTATCGACCCACCAGAGGCTTGCAACAGTCACAAATGGCATCACTACTGATGTGTGACTGGCTCAAAAAAGCCCAGAACCTGTTGCTAACTGGACCCTGCGGCACGGGCAAAACTTATATCGCTTGCGCACTCGGCCATCAAGCCTGCCTGAAAGGTTTCAGTGTTCGCTATTACCGACTGTCACGTCTGATCCTCGCATTGACACAGGCCAAGGCCGACGGCAGCTACAGTAAATTGCTAAAAGCCATCGCCAGTCTGGATGTGCTGATTATTGATGATTGGGGGCTTGAACCTTTAAATGACGCGACTCGAAATGACTTGATGGAAATAATGGATGATCGCTATGAGCAGTCGGCAACCGTCATTATCAGCCAATTACCGACTGACCAATGGTATCAGGCGATTGGTGATAATACCTTGGCCGANNCGGCTAATGCACAATGCCCACCGGATCAATTTACAAGGAGAATCAATGCGAAAAAAAATGAATTCCTTGACCCAAGTTGAACACTTGGAGTAAAAATTCACGTCCACCGATGCGTTAGGTTTTAAGTGTTCAAGTTCTTCCAGAATCAGTGTTCAAATTAATCAGAATACGCAACA
>DITX01000046.1 GCA_002422225.1 Gammaproteobacteria bacterium UBA6173 | reverse complement strand
CGTGATCGTGACATTTATGTGTTATCCGACGAAGTATATGAGCACATGGTGTTTGATGGCGCCCGGCATGAAAGTGTGCTGAGGCATGCTGAATTGCGTGAAAAAAGTTTTGCAGTGTTTTCATTTGGAAAAACTTACCATGCCACCGGCTGGAAAATGGCATTCTGCGCAGCGCCCGCCGCAATGACCGCTGAGTTCCGTAAGGCCCATCAATTTGTGACGTTTACCTCCACCAGTTTCCTGCAATACGCCATTGCGGACTTTATGCGTGACTGCCCACAACATCATTTAGAGCTACCGGCTTTTTATCAGCAAAAACGCGACTATTTTTGTGAGCTGATACGCGATTCACGTTTTTCTTTTACGCCGTCGGCAGGCACTTATTTTCAATGTGTTGACTATAGTCAGATCAGCTCGCTGGATGATGTTGCGTTTGTTAACTGGATGACCCAAGAAATAGGCGTGGCCGCCATCCCGCTGTCGGCGTTTTACGAGAGTCCGCCGGATTCGCGCGTCATCCGGTTTTGTTTCTGCAAGGACAACAGCACGCTGGAACAGGCCGCAGAGATCTTGCGACAGCTGTGAGCACCACGCCGGAATCTCATATGAAGAACAAGGCAGACATTGACCCTGAGCAACTGCTGACACTGATCCGACAGTGGGCACAAGAACTTGGCTTTCAGCAGCTAGGCGTGACGGATGTCGATTTGAGTGCTCATCAACCCCATCTCGATGCCTGGCTGGCTAAAAACTTCCATGGCGACATGCACTACATGGCGCGTCATCGGGATTTACGTTTAGATCCTGAACAGTTGCACCCAGGGACCTTGCGTGTGCTCAGTGTGCGTATGGACTATAGCCTCAGCCTTGATCAAACACTTGCGCCTTTACAGCAGAAACACAAAGCCTACATATCACGCTATGCCCGTGGTCGTGACTATCACAAACTGATCCGACGGCGATTGCAGCGGCTTGCCGAGCGTATATCCGAGCAAGTCGGACTATTTGGTTATCGCGCATTTGTGGACAGCGCGCCGGTGCTTGAGCGCGCGCTGGCAGAAAGGGCCGGCCTTGGCTGGATTGGCAAAAATACCATGCTGATCAATAAACAGGCCGGCTCGTGGTTTTTTCTGGGTGAATTGTTTACCGATTTGCCGCTGCCTGTTGATGCCCCTGCCAGCGCACACTGCGGCAGTTGCTCCGCATGTCTCGATATCTGTCCAACGCAAGCCTTTGTTGGCCCCAATCTACTGGACGCACGACGTTGTATTTCCTACTTGACCATCGAGTTAAAAGGCAGCATCCCCGAGGAACTGCGCGCGCCAATGGGTAATCGAGTGTTTGGTTGTGACGACTGTCAGTTGATTTGCCCATGGAACAAGTTCACCCGCATCAGTGAGGAACCCGACTTTGCACCAAGGCATGCGCTGGATAGCAGCGAACTTAGCGCCTTGTTTTTGTGGACATCAGACATGTTTGAGCAACGCACGGAAGGTTCGGCAATCCGGCGCATTGGTTATGAGGGGTGGTTAAGAAATCTTGCTGTTGGCCTGGGTAATGCCCCGACAACAATCCCGGTGATCGAAGCCTTACGACAGCGCGAACATCATGAATCCGCGCTGGTGCGTGAGCATGTGATATGGGCTTTACGCCAACACGGTGTTACGACATCCTGAAAAAGTGTTCGCGGTAGTATTTCAGCTCTTTAATCGATTCGTGAATATCGTCCAAGGCCTGGTGTGTGCCAGCTTTGACAAAACCTGCTGGCAGCTCAGGGCGCCAGCGCCGGGCCAACTCCTTCACAGTGCTGACATCCAGATTGCGGTAGTGGAAAAACGCTTCAAGCGCGGGCATATAGCGCACCATAAAACGTCGGTCTTGATGGATGCTGTTGCCACACATAGGTGAGCTGCGTGGGTCGGCGTATTGGCGCAGGAAATCCAGAGTCAACTGCTCGGCGTCTGCATCACCCGTTGTGCTGGCACGAACACGTTCAATCAGACCGGACGCGCCGTGTGTACGCTGGTTCCAATCATCCATCGCGGCCAGGGCCTGATCACTCTGATGAACCGCCAACACTGGCCCTTCTGCGATGATATTCAGATCAGCGTCGGTCACCAGTGTCGCGATCTCTATGATGCGATCAGAATCAGGTTCAAGACCGGTCATCTCCATATCAATCCAGATCAGCGTTTTACTTTTGTCTATCACGGCACTGGCCATAGTCAGTTTTCCAATATCAATTTTGCGGCAAAGGGAGGCGCTAGCGCCTTTTCAGACCGCATTGTAATAGAATGCCGACCCATGACCAAACGACGACTGAACCAACAGCAACAACGACGCATCTCCGGGAATCAACAGGCACGGCAAGATCGCAATGCCCGGGACACGGGTGTGCGAGCGGCTGACACACCTGATACCCCGGAAGGCGTCCCAACAGGCATCAGTCTGGAAGGATTGATTGTCTGTCACTATGGCCAGCAGATTGACGTAGAGTCCCTGGATATTGAGCACCGCGGAGAGATTTTCCGCTGCTTTCAACGCAGCAATTTGCCCGCCCTAGTGACCGGGGACAAGGTGTTATGGCAGATTGAATCTGGCCAAAGTGGTGTGATTGTGGCGCAACAGCCACGCCACTCAGCCATGAGCCGACCCAATCACCGGGGTGAATTACGTGCCATCGCAGCTAACGTGGACTGCGTTGTGGTGGTGATTGCGCCCAGACCGGAACCGTTTGGCAATCTCATTGACCGATATATGGTCGCCATTGAGCACCTCGGCCTGCGACCTTTGTTGCTACTCAACAAATCTGATCTCACCACAAAAAGCAGCGTAAATGTTGAAGCATTGCTGCAGCGTTATGCGCGTATTGGCTACGAAACATTGCGAGTCTCAAGCCATTCAGGCGACGGCATGGATCTGCTGAAAGCGGCGCTGGCTGAACAGACCGCGGTATTTGTCGGGCAATCCGGTGTTGGCAAGTCCTCTTTGATCAACACCTTACGCGGTGTCAGTGACGATGACGACGAACATGCTGCAGATGTAGGGGATTTATCCGTGGGCCGGCAAAAAGGCACCCACACCACAACAGCCACAAAGTTATACCACCTGCCTGGCAGCGGCGACCTGATCGATTCACCGGGTATTCGTGAGTTTGGTTTGTGGCATATCGAAGCTGACGCGTTGATGAACGGATTTATTGAATTCAGACCATGGGCAGGGAAATGTCGTTTCAGAGACTGTCATCACCAGCATGAACCGGACTGTGCCTTGTTGGAGGCCGTTAAGCGTGGTGAGATTGACCCGGCACGGCTGGAGAGTTACCACCATATCCTGAGCAGTCTCAACGAGCGCGATTAAGACATTTTAAGCTTAGAAAATTTCCGGCATCGGGCCACTGGGCAGCACGTCTTCAGGCGGTGTAATGCCATCACGCTCAGACTCGATGGTTCCTTCGCGCAAATTTTGCTCAGACAATTCGTTTAACACCATGATCACAATACGACGGTTAACCTGACTGCTTGGATCTAACTCATCAAATGGCATTGATGAGCCCATACCAATAATCTGGGCAAACCGATCCTCCATCAAACCACCTTCCACCAACGCCCGTCGGGCAGAATTGGCACGGTCTGAGGACAACTCCCAGTTAGAGTACAAACCACCATTATTGCCAAATGGCACATTGTCTGTGTGTCCATAAATGCTAACTTTGTTGGGTACCGCATCCAGTATGCCGGCCATCGCCCACATGACTTCCAGCGCATAAGAGCGCATTTGCGCCGAACCTGAGTCAAAAATGGGTCGGTTCTCCCGATCCATGATCTGGATTGCCAGCCCTTCATTGGTGACTTCCATGGTGGCGCTGTCACCGAACCATTCAAAGGCTTGATTCCCGGCAATGACTTCTTCCATTTGGCCACGCAGGCTTTGTAGATTCTCGATGGCCCGCAGACGTGCAAGTTCAGCGACTTCAGGATTCTCAAGTTCATCAGAGGTCTCAACCATTTGCTCCTGATCCTCCTGCACCAAAGCAAGATTCAAACCCTGGTTGGCAACCGTGAGTGGTCGACCGCCCAGGTCAACCACGTAGGGAGTACCACCGTCGCCGGCGTTGGCAAGACTGCGCGGATCAGAGAAATAACCGGCGATCACCATTTTTTCGAGATCTGTTGTACTTTCTATCAGCCACATCACCAGAAAAAACGCCATCAATGCCAGCGCAAAGTCCGCAAAGGCAATTTTCCAAGCGCCTCCATGGTGGCCACCAGCGACCTTTTTGACGCGTTTGATGACTATGGTTTGTTCTGACTTTTCCAAGATGGACTCTTCAAACAATTAACAAAGTTGATGTTTAACGGGTGCGAATGTGCTCATCCAACTGGGCAAAACTGGGACGCTCACCGGAAAACAAGGTCTTGCGGGCGAATTCCACAGCCAGCTGCGGCGGCAGTCCATTGGACGTCGCCACAATTGCTGCCTTGATACACTCAAACATTTTGATTTCGGCGTGCGCAACTTCCTCTAGCCGGGTAGCCATGGGTCCGATAAACCCATACGCGATAAAAATACCCACAAACGTACCCACAAGTGCCGCTGCAACACTTTTGCCCAAGGCATCCGGTGGACCTCCCAGCTTCTGCATCGTAATAACAATACCTAAAACCGCTGCCACAATACCAAAGCCAGGCAAACCATCCGCGATACGGTTGATCGCATGAGCCGGCTCAGTCAGTTCGTGCATCTGGGTTTCGATTTCAGTATCAATCATGGCTTCAATTTCATGAGGCGCCAGGTTGCTGGTGGTCATGATGCGTAAGTTGTCCGTGAGGAATTCTATGATACGTGCATTCTTGAGCAGGGATGGATAGCGGGTAAAAACGCCACTTTCTGCAGGCGATTCAATGTCGGCTTCGATCGACATCATGCCTTCGCGCCGCGCTTTATTAAAAATGTCGAAGAGCAGACCCAGCAGATCCAGATACAACTTCTGGCTGGTTGATTGACCCATAATCGCGGATGGCAGGTGTTTGGCTGTGGCCTTCACAGTATGCATGCTGTTGGCAATCAGGAATGCACCAAACGCCGCGCCCAGAATGATAATAAATTCTGATGGCTGCCATAGCACACCCAGAATACCACCATGCATCAGGTAGCCGCCGGCCACACTTCCACATACCACTAAAAAACCAATTGCAAACAACATGACCTGCGAGACCCCCAACTGGTGTGCACTTTACTGCTACGTCCCTAGTACATCGGTCAAATGTCAGGAATCATTAGCTTGTCTGCCGAATTTTCAGCAAAACTTGTGTGCTGGATCATGCTTGTTTAAGCTGCGGCCTTCGTTTTTTACTCAGCTGCCTGATATTGGACCATCGAATGAGAGATGCCCTGTTTATTCTGATGCAATACCTGATACCCCAACATTGGGTATCACGGTTGGTTGGCAGGCTGGCCAATAGCCGCCGCCCCTTCATCAAGACTCGTTTTATCGGCTGGTTTGCCAAACGCTACAGCGTCAATATGGCCGAAGCTGCGCAGCCTGATCTGGCTGCCTATGACAACTTCAACAGCTTTTTTACGCGGGCCTTAAAACCTGATGCTCGCCCTTTGTCAGGCGGTGCCCGGGATTTGATCTGCCCCGCAGACGGCGCAATCAGTCAGTTAGGTGCAATTGAAGACGGGGCGATTTTGCAGGCAAAAGGCAAACAGTTTACGGTGCAGGCATTGCTGGGGGCTGATCCTTTGTTGGC
>DITX01000092.1 GCA_002422225.1 Gammaproteobacteria bacterium UBA6173 | reverse complement strand
CCTTGACGGCGCTGACACTGGATTTTATGGATGGTTTATAAGGTTCTGACGAGTTTAAATACAAAAATGCCGGCAGTTTGATATCAACTGCCGGCATTTTATGACTGAGCGAAGCCCGGGATTAACGAGTTGAACTGTATATTTGTCCTAACTCAGCAGACAGGGTGCTGATGGGGGATGCTTGCATGTCGGTCAGCATTTGTGCTGCCAGGTTGCGATTGTCCTGAAGCCGCGCAGCTACATCGCCAATTTGCTCCTTGAGAGCGCCGGTTTCTGGCTGTTCGATGTGTGTTAGCAGCACTTTACTCATTGCTTCGGCACGCAGATAGTCGGAGATCGTCCATTCGAGCGCATGAGCAGCGGCTAATAATTGTTGAGCCTGCCCGGTCAATTGCTCTCGTTTGTCAGCCGCGAGGTCAGAGGGCGGGTGTTGCAATGCGCGTGCATGTCGGATCAGTTCCAGATGTTGAAACTGCAGGAAGTCAAAGTGTGCGACCTCGCCTGACTGGATGCGGCGCATTTCTGTCAGCAATTTTTCTTTAGCCGCGTCTGCGTTACTGATGGCCGTCTGGTACCCAGAATGATGTAAGGCCTGCTGTTCAGGGTTGGCTGAGCTTACAAGCGGATCTTGAGCAGTAACAGCCGAAGTTACCGTTTCAGAAGCCGCCGAGTTTGCCGCACCTGCGTGCATGCCAGCACCACCATGCACTCCCTGGTGCATACCGCCAGACATACCACCACTCATGCCACGACCCTGCATTCCACGACCCTGCATTCCGCCATTGGGCATGCCTCCAGACATGCCCATGCCACGCCCCATGCCCGCGGCGCCCATGGCCATGCCACCCATCGGGCGGCCGCCGAGTGAGCGCAGGAACGCAGCAATGTCATCGATGTCTTGTTGGCTCAGTATACGGCCCAATTGGTACTCTCCCATTTCTTCGATAGCCCGTTCCAGTGTTTCAACACTGCCGTTGTGGAAGTAGGGTGCTGTTTCCGCCACACCATGCAAGGTTGGCACTTTGAAGACGTGCTCATCGATGCTGCGCTCAGAGCGTCCCATCAATCCTATGTCATTGGGGCCAGCAGCACGATGTTCCTCAAAGTAGGAGAACATGGAGCCCAGCTGCTGGTAGGAGTTGCCACCCAGATTGATGCCGTTGTGGCAACTGGCGCATCCAACTTCGTCAAAGCGCTGCCAGCCTTTGAGTGCCTGTTCACTCAACTGACCCTCTTCGCCCTCGAGGTGGCGTACAAATGGGGTGCCTGCGCGGGTGAAATTAACACGTTGAAAATAAGCAATGGCATCCGCAAGGTTGGCAGCGGACACACCATCCGGGTAAATCTTGGCAAATTCTGTCGGATAGTCTGCGTCGCTTTTTAGTATCTCTAAAACAGCAGTCAGGTCATGCGCCATTTCCAGTTCGTTTTCGATAGGGCCAAGTGCTTGCTCCTCCAGTGTCAGCGCGCGTCCATCCCAGAATTGGCGGAAATTAAAGCCAGCATTAAACGTGGTTGGTGCATTGAGTTTGCCAAGTACGCCGTTCGCGCCTTCCGAAACCTGTCGACCATCGGTACCGCCAAACATACCGGAATGGCAACTGTTGCAACCGACTGAGTTGTCTATGGACAGCCTGCGCTCATGAAATAGGTCAAATCCCAGTCTCAATTTCTCGGCATTCAGGTCACTTTGGCTGAACGCAGGAATCGGGCGATAGGTGTTGTTTGCAAGGGCATGGTCGGCGTTGGCTCCGATCAGCGCTGGTTGGCCCAGCGCCTGCGTAAAGTCACGCCAAACCGGATCATCTCCCTCAGCCGCAAAACTGATTTGTGTCAACGCGGAGACCATGGCTGCCGCTGCTGTCCACTTTGCGATGCGGACACCAGCACGCATGCTGAGGCGTGTTGTCAGGCGCTTGCTTGGATTCGATTGCATAAAAGATGTCCTTTAGAATAATCAGTCATAAGGTTATATCGAAAATATGCCTTCAATTATGCGCTTGTTTTTGACAAGTTCAATGAGCTGGGTCAATTTGCCGCAGGGTAGCAATCAGGTCAAACCAGAGAGATGCTGTTCTGTCCAGGGTTGCCGCAAACCCGAGTATTCCTTCAGAGCGTGTAACTTGTGCCATAATGTTGCCGTTTCGTAACTATGCTCGTCAGTCTCCGGAGGACTTATGGCCTACCTGCTAACAATTAACGGTCAATCGCATGAGGTGGATGTCGAAGGCGACATGCCGCTACTGTGGGTGGTACGTGATCATCTTAATCTCACCGGCACCAAGTTTGGCTGTGGTCTGGCGCAATGCGGTGCGTGTACTGTGCACATTGACGGCGTGGCAACACGCACTTGTGTGCTGTCAGTTGCTGATTCCGTCGGCAAAAACATAACTACTATAGAAGGCTTGACCTCACCGCAGGCGAGGGCGGTACAACAGGCCTGGGTTGAGCTTCAGGTTCCCCAATGTGGCTATTGCCAATCCGGGCAAGTAATGTCTGCGACAGCCTTGCTTGAGAACAACAGCAACCCGAGTGATGCAGATATTGATGCAGCAATGTCAGGCAACATTTGCCGCTGTGGCACCTATCCGCGTATCAAGGCTGGCATCAAAATGGCGGCAGTTCAGTTTAAAAACGCTGCAGGAGCAACATCATGAATTTCTCCCGCTTTATGAAAGCCGGCGCAAGTCCAGCACTGGATAGCAGTCGACGTTCATTTTTAAAAATTACCGCCGGTGGCACAGCCGGTTTGATGCTGGGAGTCAGTTTTACGGCAACATCGGCCTCGGCTCAATCAGCGGCGACAGATTCCGCGATGGAACTGAATGCTTTTGTCAGCATCACCCCAGACAATGTGGTCAAGGTGCAGATCAAACATCTTGAAATGGGGCAGGGTGTCTATACCGGATTAGCTACCTGTGTCGCGGAGGAACTGGATGCTGATTGGAGCCAGGTCGTCTGTGAACACGCACCGGCGAACACCGCCAAATATGCCAATCTGTTAATGGGTCAGCAAGGCACCGGCGGCAGCACAGCGATGGCCAATAGTTTTATGCAAATGCGTCAGGCGGGTGCGGCAGCACGCGCCATGCTGGTGTCAGCAGCCGCTGCCCAGTGGCAAGTGCCTGCGCGTGATATCCAGGTCAGCAACGGTGTGTTGTCGCATGGCAATCATACGGCTACGTTTGGCGAGCTGGCAGTCGCTGCTGCGCAGCTAGCAGCGCCGGATGTCTCAGCGTTAACACTGAAAGCACCCGCAGAATTCCGACTGATTGGTCAGGACAACACTCTGCGCAAAGATGTGGGAAAACATAACGGCACTGCAATTTATACGCAGGACATAAAACTTCCCGGCATGCTGACTGCGGTGGTTGCGCACTCGCCACGTTTTGGTGGCAAGGTAAAGTCCTTTGATGCCAGCGCTGCGCTTGCCAGAAAGGGCGTGCAACATGTGTTCGCGATTGACTCAGGTATTGCGGTGCTGGCAAATGACTATTGGTCAGCGACCAAAGCGCGTGAACTGCTAAAGATTGAGTGGGATGATGCGACTGCCGAAACACGCAGTTCAAGCGACATTCTGCTGCAGTATCGTGAACTGGTAGATACAACTGGAACGGTTGCCGAGTCCCACGGCAGCGCGCAAGCGACGCTGGCGCAGTCAGATGATGTACATGAGTTGGTGTTTGAATATCCTTATCTGGCGCATGCGCAAATGGAGCCCATGAACTGTGTTGCGCAGGTGAATGGCGATTCCGCTGAAATGTGGTACGGCTGCCAGAGCGCTACCGGAGATCAGGCGGCAATTGCAGGGCTGCTTGGTATTGCACCACAGCGTGTGAGCATCAATACCCTTTTTGCGGGCGGTGGCTTCGGCCGGCGCGCGAATCCGGCCTCTGACTATGTGCTCGAGACAGTGCGCATTGCTCGCCAGGTTCCGGGCACTCCGGTCAAACTGGTGTGGTCACGCGAAGATGATATGCAGGCAGGGTATTACCGTCCGGCGTATGTCCATAAATTGTCAGCATCATTGGATGGCCATGGCAAACCAGCCGCGATTCAGATTCGTGTGGCTGGACAATCCATCATGGCAGGCACCTCCATGGCGGCCATGATGATCACTAATGGTATCGACAATAGCTCTGTTGAAGGACTGACTGAATTCTCTTATGAGGTGCCAGAGCGCCAGGTTGAGCTGCATTCACCGGTTAATGGTGTGCCCGTGCAATGGTGGCGGTCGGTTGGGCATACCCATACAGCATTCAGCAAAGAAGTGTTCATAGACGCATTGGCCAGAAAGGCGGGCGTTGATCCGGTTGCCTATCGTCTTGATCTGCTTAAGAACAATCCGCGAGAAACTGCGGTATTGAAACTGGCTGCTGAAAAAGCCGGTTGGGGCACCACAACGCTGCCGGCAGGTTGGGGGCGAGGCGTTGCCGTACATACCTCGTTCGGGTCCACCGTGGCGGAGATTGTAGACGTATCCGTGCAGGGCAATACCTTTAAGGTTGAGCGTGTTGTGGCTGCGATTGATTGCGGTATTGCGGTAAATCCAAACATCGTGCGCGCACAAGTCGAAAGCGCCATTGCATATGGTTTGTCGGCGGCGCTGGCAGATGAAGTGACGCTGACCGACGGCAACGTTGATCAGACCAACTTCCACACCTACCGTGTGCTGCGCATGAATGCCATGCCGTCGGTGGAAACACATATCGTGGCATCGACCAATCCACCTTCAGGAGTAGGCGAGCCGGGTACACCACCCATTGCGCCAGCAGTGGCTAACGCATTGGCCGCAATCACGGGCAGAACGTTGACGCGACTGCCATTAAAACTGGCGTGATCGTTAATCCGACGCCCGGATTGATGCGGCTGATCTGATTGAATGAGCTACGCGTAAGCTCCGTAGCTCAAAGTAAGTAACAATAACAATTTAATTTTAAGGAATTGAAAGCATGAAAAAGACCATATTGATGTTGATAGTGGCTTTGTTTGCGTCAACCCAGCTTTGGGCGCAATCAGAGGTCGACGGAATCTGGAATTTTACGATGACCAGTCCGATGGGCTCGGTCAACGCCAAGGTGGTGATGATCACGGATGGCAGCAGCTTGATCGGTGAGTTTGATTTGGGCGAAGGACGCAAATGGCCCATTCAAGGCGGGTCCGTTAATGGTAACAACGTAAACTTCAGTATCACACGCGATGGTGCCGCGATGACGTACGTGATGTCAGGGACCATCGACGGAGATGCTGCCAAGGGGGCCGCAACTGCGATGGGCAGTACTGTCGAGTGGTCAATGACACGTGCAGATTGATGGGGTGCTGCATGCAAGCTTGAAAAATTACTAGGCTCAATAATAAAGAACGTAATCGAGGGGGCATCATGGTAAACAGTCTCATACAAAAACTGGCACTTTGTTTGGCATTGATGTTTGCAACACCTGTCTTGATCGCTCAGGCTCAAGATGAACATGACGTAGCGATCGCATCTGCGATGGCGGCCCTCGATGAGTTTATGTTGACCTTTAATGCTCGTGACCCAGTGGCCTGGGCTGGGTCCTTAAATTATCCACATGTACGTTTTGCCAGCGGCACTGTGACCATATTGAATAGTGCAGAAGAGTTTGCAGCGGGTGAGTCGTTTGAACGTCTCGCGGCTGTTGGCTGGGATCACTCACATTGGTTGTCGCGTGAAGTGGTGTTGGTGTCGCCGGGCAAAGTGCACGTGAATACGGTCTTTTAACGTTTTAACGCCAATAACGAGCCTATTGGCACCTACGAATCATTGTATATTGTCACCCACGATGCCAACGGGCATTGGGGTACACAGGCGCGCTCCAGTCTGGCACCTTGACGATCAGTTGACATAAGGCCGTGTCGCCCACTGGAAATCGAACGATGATTCGGGCAAACTTGCCGCCCTTATGCAGCTATCCGACTTTGACTATTATTTACCTGACGAACTGATCGCACGTTATCCAGGTGAAATCCGCTCCGGCAGCCGCTTGTTGTGTCTTGATCGTCACACAGGTGCTACCCGTCATCATATTTTTCGTGACATCCTCGAAATGATACAGCCTGAAGACCTGCTGGTTTTCAACGATACCAGGGTGATTCCAGCGCGTCTGTTTGGACACAAAGCCAGTGGTGGTCGTATCGAAGTGATGATCGAACGCATGTTGCCTGATAATCAAATCATTGCGCAGGTTCGCGCCAGCAAATCGCCCGCAGCAGGCGCCTTGCTCAAGCTGGTATGCCCTACGGCAGCTGAAACACTGGATGCAGAAGTGTTAGGTCGTCAGGGTGAGTTTTACCATTTGCGATTGCTATCTGATAAATCTCTGATTGATTTGCTGGACAGGTTTGGGCATATGCCTTTACCTCCTTATATAGACCGTGCGGATGAGCAATCTGATCTGACGCGCTACCAGACGGTGTATGGTCGTTGTCCTGGTGCCGTAGCCGCACCTACTGCGGGCCTGCATTTTGATGATGAATTACTTGCTGCACTGAGGGGAAAGGGTGTGGATCTGGCGTTTCTGACACTACACGTAGGGTCGGGGACATTTCAGCCGGTAAGGACTGACAATGTGCTTGAACACAAAATGCACAGTGAGTGGATAGATGTGCCAGATTCAGTTGTAGAGCAAGTCAATGCGTGCAAAGCCAGGGGCGGCAGAGTGATCGCCGTTGGCACGACTTCTGTGCGCAGCCTGGAGACAGCGGCAGTAAACGCGAAACTGCAAGGCAGTCAAGGCCTTATGGCCTATTCTGGTGATACCGATATTTTTATCTATCCTGGCTATGAATTTGATGTGGTGGACGCGATGATCACCAATTTTCACTTGCCGCGTTCAACATTGATGTTGCTGATCAGCGCGTTTGCCAGTCGCAATAACGTGATGGCGGCTTATCAAGAGGCGATCAGGCAGCAATATCGCTTCTTTAGCTATGGCGATGCCATGTTTATCAGCTAGTGGTATACTCTCGCCCCTCGAATTTCCAACATCCTTCAACTTCATTAAAGACAACTATACAGAAAAAGGGTTTTAAACATGGCTAAAGCACCTGTTCGCGTTGCAGTCACCGGAGCCGCCGGTCAGATCAGTTATTCATTGTTATTCCGTATCGCGTCCGGCGAGATGCTGGGCAAAGATCAACCTGTGATTTTACAGTTGTTGGAAATTACACCGGCGCTGGAAGCATTAAAGGGCGCTGTGATGGAGCTGGAAGATTGTGCGTTCCCATTGCTGCAGGGTGTTGTGCAGACTGATGATCCTAACGTAGCTTTTAAAGACGCAGACTACTGCTTGTTGGTGGGTGCACGTCCACGTGGCCCGGGCATGGAGCGTAAAGATCTGTTGGCTGCAAACGCTGCCATTTTCTCCGTACAGGGCAAGGCCATTAATGACAACGCCAGCCGCAATGTAAAAGTGTTGGTTGTTGGTAATCCGGCAAATACCAATGCGTTGATTGCATACCGCAATGCGCCTGATCTGAATCCTGGTCAATTTACTGCCATGACGCGTCTGGATCACAACCGTGCGGTTGCCCAGCTGGCAGAAAAAACAGGCAAACACAGTACGGATGTTGATGGCATTATCATTTGGGGCAACCACTCTGCCACACAGTATCCTGACGTTCATCACACCACGGTTGCTGGCACAAAAGCACTGGATCTTATTGACCAAAGCTGGTTGATAGGTACCTTTATCCCTAACGTGCAACAGCGTGGTGCCGCGATCATCAAGGCACGTGGTCTGTCTTCAGCTGCATCTGCTGCCAATGCTGCGATTGAACACATGCGTGACTGGGCGCTGGGCACACATGGCAAAACCGTCTCCATGGGTATTCACAGTGATGGCAGCTACGGTATAGAGAAAGGTCTGATTTATTCCTTCCCGGTCACCTGCGCTAACGGTCAATACACCATCGTGCAAGGTCTGGACGTCAATGCGTTCAGCCGCGACCTGATGCAAAAAACTGAAAAAGAATTGATGGAAGAGCGTGACGGCGTCGCGCATTTGTTGCCCTGATTCGGCAACCGCCGGTCTTCGATTATGCTGAAGCAGGCTGCTCAGACTAATCGGAGGTCGCGTGCGGAAACCCGTCCATGACTCCGCGTAAATCGTCATCATCGATCATAGACTCGCCCAGAGAGCTGCAATTCTGGATATTCCAGCTCAGTGGGTGGGGTCTGTGGGTATTGATGTTGGTACTGCGTGATATGACGTTTGTGCCGTCCGAGTACATGCTCGAGCGGGTCAGTGTTTTTGCTGTCGATGCAGTGATCGGTATTGGGCTGACTACTGCGTTACGCTACTTGTATAGAGCTGTCTGGGAACTTCAAGTCTTGATCCGACTGGTCGCCGTTGTGCTGGGCTGCTGGATTGCGTCGCAAACATGGCGACCTATCAAAATTCTGATTACAGATTCTGATTTCGGCGCCAGTGTAGACATTACTGGCTACGGTTGGGCAAGTTTCAGCAATATGCTGCCAATCTCCATGTCAATCCTGATGTTATGGAGCGTTCTGTACTTCTGTATCAAGTACTACCAGCTTTTCCAAAGCGAAAAAGAGAAAAGTCTTCGGTCTGAGGCTCTTGCACACGAAGCTCAGTTGCGAATGTTGCGGTATCAGCTTAATCCCCATTTCCTGTTTAATACCTTAAATGCAATTTCTACTCTGATTCTGGTGCAATCGACCGATCAGGCCAATACCATGGTGACACGGCTCAGTAAATTCTTGCGATACTCGCTTGAGCATGATCCGCTGGACAAAGTTGATCTTGCGCACGAATTTGCTACATTGCGTTTATATCTAGAAATAGAAAAGGTACGTTTTGAAGAACGCCTTCGGCTGGAGTTTAACGTCAGCACAGAGGCTGAAAAAGGCTTGTTGCCCAGCATGTTACTGCAACCTCTTGTTGAGAATTGTATAAAACATGCTGTGGCGCGCAGTGAACAAGGCGGTACTATCTGGATATCCGCGAAAGTCACTGCGAATGCGCAATTACAGATAACTGTTGCCGATGATGGTCCTGGCGCTGTCAATGATCCAGAATCAACCGGCGTCGGTTTAAAAAATATTCGTGATCGATTGCGTGAAATTTACGGTGCCAACCATGAACTGGTGTTTGCGTCCCGCGAACCCAGAGGTTTTGAGGTAAAGGTAGTGATTCCTTATGAAACCCGATAATTCAGAGCAGATTATGCGTGTATTGGTGGTGGACGACGAAGCACTTGCTCGTAAAGGTCTGATGCTGCGTTTAAAAGAGCTTGGTAAAACTGAGGTTTTACGTGAATGCCAAAATGGAAGAGAAGCGCTCGAGGCCATTGCTGAGTTGACGCCAGACCTTGTATTTTTGGACATACAAATGCCTGGGATGAGTGGTTTTGATGTTGTTGAGCGTTTGCAACAAGACAACATGCCTATGGTCATTTTTGTGACTGCCTACGATGCCTATGCAGTTAACGCATTCGAAATTCAAGCGGTTGATTATTTGCTGAAGCCAATAGAGTTGGATAGGTTGGCGTCAGCGCTGAGCAAGGCTCAAGCGCAACTGGCTAACAAGCAGGCGTGGAATGATAAAAAGCGACTACTCGATATCGTGATCGGTCTGACGGGTAAGTCTGAACAAGTAGTACTTGAGTTGATCAGTTCTGGTGAAAATCCGGCTAGGTACGGTGAGAAGCTCGCCATCAAGGACGGGGCATCAACAACATTTGTGCCGGTGCGTGATATTGACTGGATTGATGCCGCGGGCGATTACATGTGCGTGCATGTCAAGGGAGCCACGTTGATCATGCGTACCACAATGAAGGAATTGGAGGATCAGCTTGATCCAAAAGTTTTTCAACGTGTACACCGCTCGACCATTGTTAACCTGGACAGAGTTGAAAAGGTGTCTTCTCATATCAATGGGGAGTTCCATCTGACCTTGAGTTGTGGGACTTCATTAAAGATGAGTCGATCTTACAAAGACAAGGTTAAGCACTTTTTTTAGATTAATCGAGCCAGAGTATTTCCAGCACATCGAGGCTCGGTCTATCTCCGCCCTCTAACGCAATACCCCGACTTTAAGGTAAATGCCCCAGCGGCAGCGCTGTTGTATCCAATACCTTGCGCAGAATGAAGCTCGAATGCACATCCGCGACCCCCTCGATACGCGTCAGTGTATTCAGCAAAAACTCCTGGTAATAATCCATGTCGGGCACAATCACTTTAAGTTGGTAATCAGCGGATTGGCCTGTTATCAGCAGACACTCGATGACTTCAGGGTGTTTTTTTATTTCCGATTCAAAGCGCTCAAATCTGTCTGGGGTGTGACGATCCATACTCACCTGCACCAGTGCGCTCAGTTTTAAACCGAGATGCGATGCATTCAGGATGATCACCTGGCTGTGGATCAAGCCTTCATCTTGCATGCGCTTTACTCGCCTTGCACAAGGCGTGGGTGACAGGCCGACCCGTTCCGCCAGATCGGTATTTGTGATGCTTCCATCCTGTTGCAACTCGCGCAAAATGCGCTTGTCAAGTTTATCCAAATTCATCAAAGTCACCATTATTGGAGTAAGTGACCAAGAAAGTAATACAACATAGATAAATAGTCTATATATCGCCGAAATCAACGTAAAAACGAGGTGGAATCACTCTGGGGTTCTGGCTAATCTATGCAACATCCGGAACAGGCACTGAAAGCAGATTACCGTTTGCATCAAGGGCCAGGCCAGATGGGCAGTAGAAAGCAGTTCTCTTACCATGAGTTCAAGCGGTTTTACTGACATCCTGAATGTATAACATTCAGTAAGCCTGCCGGAGTGTCTTAAATCACATTAGCAGAGGGTGTTTAAATGTCAGTGCAGAACCGTTTTGATCATCGCAAATATGTAGCGTTCCCGCCTGTGGGTTTAAAAGACCGAACCTGGCCGGATCAGCTCATCACCAAGGCTCCGCGCTGGTGCAGCGTTGATCTGCGTGACGGTAATCAGGCATTGATTGAACCTATGTCTGTCAGTCAGAAAAAGCAGATGTTTGATTTGCTGCTGGAAATTGGTTTTAAAGAAATTGAAGTCGGTTTTCCATCTGCGTCTCAGCCTGATTTTGATTTTGTGCGTTATCTTGTAGAAGAAAACCGTATCCCTGATGATGTAACAGTGCAGGTGCTGACGCAGGCGCGCCCTGAACTGATCGCTCGTACTTACGAGTCTTTGAAGGGTGTCAAACGCGCTATTGTGCACGTTTACAATTCAACATCGGTTGTTCAGCGTCAGAAAGTGTTTAAAACCAGCAAGCAGGGAATTATTGATATTGCTGTCGCGGGCGCGCGTGATGTCATGAAATATGCCGACATGTACCCGGACACAGATTGGACTTTCCAGTACTCGCCAGAAAGTTTTACAGGCACAGAAATAGACTATGCGGTTGAAGTCTGTAATGCCGTAATCAATGTCTGGAAGCCGACGCCATCAAATAAATGCATCATAAATCTGCCTGCAACAGTTGAAATGTCCACGCCTAATGTCTTTGCTGACCAGGTTGAATATTTTTGCCGCCACGTTGATAACCGTGACTCGGTTGTCGTCAGTCTGCACACCCACAACGATCGTGGTTGCGCGGTTGCAGCTGCAGAGCTGGCGGTGATGGCGGGTGCTGATCGTGTTGAGGGAACTTTGCTTGGTAATGGCGAACGTACTGGCAATATGGACATCATTACCATGGCGATGAATCTGTACAGTCAGGGCATTGATCCGACATTAGATTTCAGTGACATGGACAAGATTTGTTCGGTCAGTAAAGCATGCACCCAAATTGACGTTCATCCACGTCAGCCTTATACCGGCGATCTGGTGTTTACCGCTTTCTCCGGCAGCCATCAGGACGCAATCAAAAAATGCCTAGACATGTATGAAGAAGGCACAACGTGGGAAATAGCGTATTTGCCTATTGATCCTCGCGATCTTGGTCGTACATACCAAGATGTGATTCGCGTTAATAGTCAATCTGGTAAAGGCGGTGTGGCTTACGTATTGCAAAGTAAGTTTGGTTTTAATCTGCCGCGCTGGTTACAGATCGAGTTCAGTCGTGTTGTCCAAAAAGAAGCAGAGGTGACCGGGCAGGAAATTTCACCGGACAAGATCTGGACACTGTTTCAGTCAACATTTCTGTCCGAACAGCAGGCAGTCAAGCTGGATACTTTTACATTTGAAAAAAATGGCGAAAGAGAGCGCTTTAATGCAACGCTGAGTTGTTTGGGGGAGAAGATGCCCATCAGTGGTGAAGGTGACGGCGTGATGGACGCGTTTGTAGAAGCGATCAAAAAAGCCACCCTCATCGATTTTGAAATCATGGAGTACGGTGAACATGCCCTGAGTCAGGGCGCTGATGCGGATGCTGTGACCTACATCCAACTGAAAAGCGGTATTCAACGTTACACGGGCGTTGCGATCAGCCGCGACATCGTTTCCTCGTCGCTGAATGCGCTGCTGCGCGCCGCCGGCCACTTGATCCAAGAGGCACCAAGGTAATATCCGCCCATTCCATTCTTTTGTCTAAAGATGCACACTCACCCAAACTATTTGGGTGCCCCCTCCGACAAACTCCTGACATTATGGAACAAACCGACAATCAGCTGATCGATGCCGCGCTTGCAGGTTCAGTGTCCGCCTGGGAAATGCTGGTGCGTCGTCATGAGCACCGGGTCTACAACCTAGGGCTTCGCTTGCTGCACAATCCTGATGATGCACTGGATTTGGTACAAGATGTTTTTTTGGGCGTATATCGCAATCTGTATCGATTCAGGGGTGAGTCCCAGTTCAGCACTTGGTTGTTCAGGATTGTCCATAACAAAGCTGTTGATTTGATCAGGCGACGTCAGACTGGACCAGAGCTTGAGAATTGGTTCGAGGAGGATATACCCGAGCCAGTGCATGATTTGCCCGGTCCGCTAGAAGCCTGTCTGGAGTCCGAAATGAATGAGAAAATCAGTCAGTTTCTATTGCGATTACCACCCGCTCAGCGATTGATTGTAGAGCTCAAAGTGTTCCAGGCGATGACCTTTGAAGAAATAGCACCCTTGCAGGATATTCCGGTCAATACCGCAAAAACCCGCTTTTATACTGCACTTAAAAATCTCAAAATCATGATGGAGGCACAGTCATGAGCTGCCCCAATACCCCAGAACTAATAGCTGACTACTGCGACCCTATGGTGTCCGCCGAGTCATTGCAGCGGCATCGCTTGCACCTTGAGGGATGCCCATCTTGTCAGCAGGAATTGGGGCGTTTGAGGCCGGTTCCCGCCAGATTACTGCGCTGGCAGAATCTGGCTATGCCGGACTGGGATCGTTCTTCTATGATAAGACCAGTTCCAAACCGTAAATCTATTCCGAGCAGAGTGCGCACAATACCGCTTTTGGCTCGGTGGCTGCCCTTGGCCGCCAGCGTGGTGCTGACGATAGCAGTTTTAACCCAAACAAGACTTGAGGTTAACGAACAGGGATGGGCTGTCAGTTTTGGCGCCTCTTCAAAGCTCGACGTGCAGCAACTCGATGCGTACCTGGCAGCCTACAGCCGTGCACAGGAAGCTGATACACGGGAGTGGGTGCAATCTGCTTTAAAAACGCATGGAGAAACAACCGCAGACAGTGTGTATCAATGGATGATGTACATGGAGCAACAGCGCGAATTGGATGTAAAGCGCATGGAAGCTGGATTCGAGCAATTATTGGATCGTGATTTTCAAACGGTTGATTCGGTTAGACAGCTTGCCAGTTATGTGATGTATCAGGTGGCACCATGAGACTGCAAAATAGATGCTACGGTGTGCTGATAGGTTTTTGGATTTTCTCTTTAGTGGTGCCAGTGCAGGCGCAGAATACGCCAGACGAGATGCAGTCCATGCGCCTGAATCTTGAGTTACTTGCTACCACACTCGAAGAAGGGCTGGGTCTGAATGAGCGTCGCGGTGTATTCAGCCCGAGAGCGGGCGATATACGTGGGCGCTATCTGCAAGGCCACGGTGTTGTGCTGGAAGTAACTCACAATTGGCAATCACGCGACATTCCGGCATTGGATTCATTTAGCCAGTCTCTCGGCCAATTGAGCAGTCAGCTGGATGGGCTGATTTTGCAGGGCGTAGTTCAGCGCCCCGATTTTGAAGCTATGCGTGACCAGCTTGCACTCTCCATGAGGTCAGATCAAGTGGCAGTGTTTTATCGTGATGTGATGCAGCAAATTGCAGCCATGCAGGAAATCCCTGCCATTGAACGCGGTTTGGTGGCGGCGGTAAGTTCCATGCAGACCTTGCAGTCGATGGGTCAGCTAGATGACAGCACTCGACAAGCAATCAGTAATGAAATCGAGGCCTTGCGTGAGGAACTTGATCGACATCTGCAGGCGCTGGGAACATTGAGAGAGCAAATTCGACAACAGGCGCTTGTGACGGAATCAATCCCTGATCAAGATACACAGGCACGATGGCTGGGAGTGCGAGAGCAGTTGAGTCAGGACTTGCAATTGATTCAGTCTCGTCTTGATCAGCAAGTAGAGCTATTACAACAACGTCGAATACTGGCAGAGCAGTCGAATCGTGAACAGGCCGAACGCGTGTTGGTATTGTTTCAGACGAGGCTATTTGAGCTGTTGTGTGACTACGGTGCCGGGCTGCGAGGTTTGCCAGCGCAAGAGTACGTCAATATCGTCTTGGTCGGGGCAGGTGATTTGATGTCCGACAATGTCAGACGAGACATTGTTTACCAAATTGGTAAGGATGCATTGATGGCATGTCAGCAGGGCAGGTTGACTCCTTCTGAGTTACAGAGTGCAGCCTCACGCTATCTGTATTAGTCATTTGGCGCATACCCTCAATAAGCTGTGTGATTTTGTCTGGATGAATGCTACTAATGCGCCTGTGGGCGCTGTTAAGGCTGCGTTTAATCTTATAGAATGCAGGCGACATAAAAGATGTCGAATTGATAATAACAAGCCGGGTACTGCGCACTTTGCTTGTAGTGCCGCAAGGAGATAAAGATGGATTGTCCCAAATGTAATGCAAAGATGAATGAACGATCAGTGGAAGTACTGCATGGTACAGTTGTGATCGATCAGTGCTCGGGCTGCCAGGGTCTTTGGTTTGACAATGGCGAAGCTGAGCAACTTAAAGAGTCCTGGATGTCAGATTTTCTAGACAGTGGTGATCCGCGAATTGGCAAGACTTACAACCGAGTCCGTGATATCCAATGCCCGCGTTGTCAGAAACCCATGCAAAAGGTGAATGACTCCCGCCAACCTCATCTTGAGTACGAGGCCTGCGCAGAACATGGCATGTTTATGGATGCTGGCGAGTTCACCGACTACAAACACGAAACGCTGATGGATATATTCAAAGGGCTGATAGCCTCTTTGAAGCGTCGCCGCTAATCTTCTTTCACGCGACAACAGCTTGCACTGCTGGCGTATTGGCTGGCAGCGCGACGTTCCAGCGCGGGTGATACCAGATCGCCCGGGCTGCGCAGCTTGGTGGCAATTGTCGGATCCTGCCTAAATCCATCCAGGTGTTTGAAGGGGTGTGGAAGTCTGAGCCTACCGACGCCCAAAGTCCCGCCTGCAATGTATGTTCAGCCAGTGCAGACATTTTTTCAGGATGCAGATTTGAGTAGCTGACTTCAATGGCATCGCCGCCTGCTTCAGCAAAAACACTGATCAGACGTTTTAGTCGCGCTCGGTTGAAGTCATAACGGTCCGGATGTGCGAGTACGGTCAAGCCGCCCGCTTGTCGCAAAATCTGAGTTGCATGTTGCAGGTCGCACCAAGGAATGCTGGTCTGAAAGCGACCACGTTTGCCCAAATATTTGCTGAATGCCAGCTGTTTTGAACCCACATATCCTGCTTTGACCATGTACTCTGCTATGTGCGTTCTGCCGACTGACTCACATGGCAATTGTTGCAGATAGTTGGATAAGCCCGGCATACCTGCTTTTTCCATCTGCATACCAAGATTGTCTGCTCGCGACCATCTGAGTTGTTGTTGCTGCGACAACAGGCTGGTCAGGGCAGAATTCTCCAGGTCAAATAATAGGCCGACCAGGTGTACTTCGCGCCCCTCCCAGTTAGTGGAAATCTCAACGCCAGCAAGCAGTTGAAAATCATTGCTAACAAACGTCTTGAGCGCTAAGTGGGCAGCGATACTGTCGTGGTCTGTGATTGCCAGTTGGCGAATACCCAGTTGTACCGCGCGCTCGGCAAGCGCCAGTGGACTGAGATCACCATCGGATAACCATGTGTGTGAGTGCAGATCTATCATGGCTGGCAGACTACGACAGCAGTTGTTCCGTGTAAACATGCACGTGTTCATTGCAGGCTAATAGTTGATTAAATTACTGTGGTATTTCATAATCCCGCACAAATTATGAGGGTATGACAGATGAAACTGACAACAAAAGGGCGTTATGCAGTGACTGCCATGCTCGATCTTGCCATACATTCGGATCGCGAACCGGTGACACTCTCGGATATTTCAGTTCGTCAGGATATCTCCCTGTCATATCTTGAGCAGCTTTTTGCGCGATTGCGGCGCAGTGAGCTTGTGCAAAGTGTTCGCGGACCTGGAGGGGGGTATCGTCTGGGCAAAGACACCTCAAAAATTGCAATTGTGGATATCATTGACGCTGTGGATGAATCGGTAGATGCCACACGCTGCCAAGGCCATGGAAACTGCCAGCACGGTGAAACCTGCCTGACGCATTATCTTTGGGAGGATTTGAGTCAGCAGATTCATGACTTTCTTAAAGGTATCAGTTTGGCAGACTTGATGGCCCGTCAAGAAGTGAGGCGAATCTCAGGATATCAAGATGAGCGTCGCGAGTTGATAGTCAGGGATTTACGTCTTTTGTCCTGAGTTGTCGGAGTCATCATGCAGTTGCCAATTTATTTTGATTACGCGGCGACAACGCCGGTTGATCCCCGCGTTGCAAAACGTATGAGTGAATGTCTGTCGATGGAAGGCGTATTTGGCAATCCGGCCTCGCGCTCTCATATCTACGGCTGGCAGGCCGAGCAGGAAGTTGAGCTTGCCCGGCGGCATGTTGCTGACCTAATCCATTGCGATCCGCGCGAAATTGTCTGGACCTCGGGTGCAACCGAGGCAGATAACCTCGCCATCAAAGGCGTTGCCGAGTTTTATGCTGATCGCGGACGGCATATCGTTACATCTTGTATTGAACATAAGGCTGTACTGGACAGTTGTCACTATCTGGAAAGCAAAGGTTTTGAGATCAGCTACCTCAGGCCCGGTTCTAGTGGGTTGATTAGTCCACAGCAACTGAGCGAGGCTATTCGCGCGGATACCGTTTTAGTCTCGTTGATGCATGTGAACAACGAGATTGGATCAGCAAATAATCTGGCGGCTTTAGGTGAGGTTACCCAATCACGTCGGGTACTGTTTCATGTGGACGCTGCGCAAAGTGTCGGTAAGCTCCCGATTGATCTGTCTGCACTGAGCGTGGATTTGATGTCGCTATCAGCGCACAAGGTCTACGGGCCTAAAGGTGTAGGGGCATTGTTCGTAAGGCGCGAACCCAGAGTGAATCTGACCGCACAGATACACGGTGGTGGACACGAACGGGGTATGCGCTCAGGCACATTGCCGACACACCAATTGGTTGGTATGGGTGAGGCTTTTCGACTGGCAGGCGAAGTATTACACGATGAATATATAAAGATCAGCCAACTTCGCGCCCGGTTATTAGATGGTTTAAAAACGCTGCAGGGTTGGCAACTGCATGGGCATGAAGATCAATGTGCCCCGGGAATCATCAATCTGGGTTTTGAGGGAGTAGACGGTGAGTCGTTGTTGATGTCCTTGCGACAATTGGCTCTTTCCTCGGGCTCTGCCTGTATGTCTGCCACACTTGAACCTTCCTATGTGTTGCGCGGTATAGGTATCCCTGATGCTATCGCGCAAAGTGCGTTGAGGGTGTCTTTGGGTCGATTTACCACGGAGGCAGACGTGGATACTGCAGTTGCTGCGATAAGGCAAAACGTACAACAACTTCGCAGGTCAAGCGCGGTCGGCTGATTAATTCGCTGAAAATGTAGTGATAACGCATCGTTACGGTGCGCAGCTGTAGAATTACCTGACCATAAGCCAGTATAATGCGCGCCTTTTTAGACCAGTATCAGGCTTTGGAGCTTAACAATGACTATTGAACGTACCTTATCGATTATCAAACCGGACGCAGTCGGCAAAAACGTGATCGGTGAGATCTATTCACGATTTGAAAAAGCGGGCCTGCGCATTGTCGCTGCCAAAATGATGCAATTGACGGATGAAACAGCCGGCGGTTTTTATGCTGAGCACAAAGAGCGCGGTTTTTTCAAAGACCTGATTTCGTTTATGACCTCAGGCCCCGTGATTGTCCAAGTGTTGGAAGGTGAAAACGCTGTTGCTTTGCACCGCGACCTGATGGGCGCAACAAACCCCAAAGAGGCAGCGCCCGGCACTATTCGTGCTGATTTTGCAGTGTCCATTGATGCCAATGCGGTTCACGGCTCAGATTCAACGACCTCTGCAGCGCGTGAAATTGCTTATTTCTTCAAAAATGATGAGATCTGTGCGCGCAGCTGATTTTAAGCTACCCGTGCCTGGAGTCCGGTGATGAACCAGACGGCTGAGAAAACAAACCTGTTGGGAATGAGCCTGCCAATGTTGCAGGCTTATTTTCAATCGATGGGTGAAAAGCCGTTCAGGGCTGTCCAGGTTATGAAATGGATACACCAGCGTGGCGTAACTGAATTCACCGCCATGACCGACATCAGTCACAGTCTGCAGCAGAAATTGCAGCTTGTGGCTGAGGTCAAACCTCCAAAAATCGTGGAGGAATTCCTCGCGGCTGATGGTTGTTATAAATGGATCGTTGAAGTCGCCAGTGGCAGCAGGGTCGAGACTGTCTTTATTCCTGAAGCTGATCGGGGGACTCTGTGTATCTCGTCACAAGCAGGTTGCACGCTGGATTGCAGTTTTTGCGCGACGGGCAAACAAGGATTTAACAGTAATCTGACTGCCGCGGAAATCATTGGCCAGCTTTGGTGGGCCAATCATCGTCTCGGGGGCTTTGCGCCGCCGCGACCTCATGCCGGTAAAACCACTCGAGCGGTCAGTAACGTTGTCATGATGGGCATGGGAGAGCCTTTGCTCAACTTCGATAACGTCATGGCCTCTCTCAGTTTAATGATGGAAGACAATGCTTACGGCTTGTCCAAACGGCGTGTCACCATCAGTACGGCGGGTGTTGTACCTGCCATAGATCGTCTGAAAGACTTTACTGATGCATCATTGGCGGTGTCATTGCATGCGCCGAATGATGAGTTGCGCAACCAGATTGTGCCGGTGAATCGAAAATATCCCATCCGGGAACTTCTGCGCAGTGTTGCTGACTATATGGCTAGTTTGCCTGACAAACGCGTACCGGTTATCGAGTACACACTGATTTCGGGCGTCAATGATCATAAGCATCTGGCGCATGAATTAGCGGCGCTTTTGAGAGAATTTCCCTGTAAGATCAATTTGATCCCATTTAACCCATTTGCGCAGTCTGATTACCGGCGGCCAAGTAATAATGCGGTGAATAATTTCAGGCAAATTTTGCAGGAAGCCGGTTATACGGTGACAGTCAGAACCACACGAGGTGATGACATCGGTGCTGCTTGTGGCCAACTTGTAGGCGAAGTTGCTGATCAGACTCGAAGAAGTGAGCGTTATCGGCGTGCGGCAGCAGATGCACAAGCCGTGGTTCCTGGTAGTAACCGTACGTTTACCAGTGCCGACAATTTAGCGATTTCAGTCGACTCCGCGCAGCGCTCCATTTAGAACTAACTATGAATACTTCAGAAAATCAAACAGTCGAAATGGAGCCAGCCGAAGAGTTGGCTGAACCACCTTCTGGCTCAATTCGCCGATCACCCGGGGCAATGCTGGCTGCGCAGCGTGAGACGCTTGAACTCAGCATTCAGCAAGTGGCTGACCAGCTAAATCTGACTATGCATTTTGTTCGAGCATTGGAAGCAGACTGTTACGACAAACTGCCCGGTGAGGTATTTGTGCGGGGATATATCCGCGCTTACAGTAACTTACTGCGTCTTGATCCGGTGCAGTTGTTGTTGATTTTTGATGAGTTTACGTCGCAAAAGATTGCCCGCAAAGAAGAGGCCATCAAGCGGCGAGATCGACGGCGCAAAGATAAAAATCGCCCATGGATACTGTTCTCGGGTTTTGCATTTGTTGCTGTTGCTGTCGCGCTTTGGTACCTCAATCCGGCAGTACCCGCGGTCAATATTGCTGCAGATCCCGTTTTAATGACTGAGCCTGAAACATCGGTGCTGGCGGCCGTTCCGCTTGATACTCCTTTATCCTTATCGACTCAGTCGGCTGTGCTGGCGGATGAGAGCATTGCTGAAGATGCGGTTTTATTGCCGGACCTAGCTGAATTGGAAATGGCTGATGCGGTTTTGAGTGATGTCGCCTCGGAATCTGAGGATTTTGGTCAAGCCTCTATTATTGGGCTTGAAACCGAAGATACAGTCAGTACACGCACTGTGAGCTACAGTTGGACAGGCGCGGATGAGTTGACACTGCATTTCAGCGCAGATTGTTGGGTTGAGATTGAACACCGTGGTGGCGATGAGTCCTATAAAAACGCCAGTAGTGCAGGGGATGCAGTGGTGATTAAAGGCACTGCGCCATTTTCTGTGCTGTTGGGTAATGCACGGGACGTCAAAGTGACATTTAACGGCCGCAGCATGGACATCAGCAGCAATATCAGAGCAGACAACACCGCAAGACTCAGTATTGGTATGTAACCTTATGATGACCACTTCTCCGATTATTCGCCGTCAGAGCCGCCGTATCATGGTGGGAAATGTACCCGTAGGGGGCGGTGCGCCCATTGCGGTTCAAAGCATGACCAATACTGAAACCTGCGACGTTGCAGCGACTGTGGCGCAGATTAAACGCCTTGAGGCGGTTGGCGCGGATATCGTAAGAGTGTCTGTGCCCTCTATGGAAGCTGCAGAGGCATTCAGATTAATCCGACAGCAAGTGTCTGTGCCCTTGGTCGCTGATATACATTTTGACTACTTGATCGCATTAAAAGTGGCGGAATATGGTGTGGATTGCCTGCGTATTAATCCGGGCAATATAGGCAGTGAAAAGCGTATCAGGGCGGTCATTGATGCGGCGCGCGATAAAGACATACCGCTGCGCATTGGTGTTAATGCTGGGTCGCTTGGAAAAACTCTGTTACGCAAATATAAGGAACCCTCTGCGGAAGCGATGGTTGAGTCAGCGCTGACGCAGATTAATATTCTGGATAAGTTGGATTTCCAGAATTTCAAAATCAGCCTCAAAGCGTCAGAAATTTTTATGACCCTTAACGCTTATCGCACACTGGCCACACAAATAGACCAGCCGCTTCATCTGGGTATCACGGAAGCAGGGGGCTTGCGCTCAGGCACTGTGAAGTCTGCGATTGGTTTGGGTGCCCTGTTAATGGACGGCATCGGCGACACCATTCGGATATCGCTGGCGGCCGATCCTGTTGAAGAAATAAAAGTAGGTTTTGATATTCTGAAGAGCCTTGGCCTGCGCAGCAAAGGTGTCAACCTGGTTGCGTGCCCAAGTTGTTCCCGACAGAATTTTGATGTTATCAGTGTCGTGAATGCGCTTGAGTCGAGACTCGAAGATATCGTTACACCCGTTGATGTCGCTGTGATTGGGTGTATCGTCAACGGCCCCGGGGAAGCCATGGTTGCCGAGATTGGTTTGACAGGCGCATCGCCCCACAATCTTGCCTATGTAGATGGCAAGCCTCATCATAAGATCGACAACAACACATTGGTTGACGAATTGGAAGCCATGGTCAGAGCCCGAGTGGCCGAAAAATTGAAGTCTGAATCAGTATTGGCCCCCAGTGGAATTATTGCCAGAGGCTGATTGGACGCTGGGAAAGAGATGCTTCTCTTCCCGATTCCGCCGTAAATGGATGCACAAGTTATGAGCAAGATTCAGGCTATTCGCGGCATGAACGATATTCTGCCAAACGAATCCCCCGCATGGCAGTACCTTGAACGCGTCACTAATGACGTCGTTCACGCTTATGGTTACAAGGAAATTCGTTTCCCCATACTGGAACAAACACAACTTTTTAAGCGCTCTATCGGTGAAGTCACTGATATTGTTGAAAAAGAGATGTACAGTTTTACCGATCGAAACGGCGACGATCTGAGCCTGCGTCCAGAGGGAACCGCCTGCTGTGTGCGCGCCGCCGAACAGCATGGTTTGTTGTATAACCAACAACAACGATTGTGGTATCGCGGGCCGATGTTTCGCCACGAACGCCCTCAAAAAGGTCGCTATCGTCAGTTTCATCAAGTGGGTATTGAAAGTTTTGGTATGGCCGGCCCCGATATTGATGCCGAAATTATTCTGATATCAGTGGCACTTTGGCGGGCTCTTGGTCTCACCGATCATGTTCGCCTTGAGATTAATAATATTGGCACTGCCGATGACCGAAAAGCCTATGGCAAGGCATTGACTACGTTCCTTAAAATGCACGAGTCACAACTGGACGAAGACAGTCGCCGACGGCTACTCAGCAATCCGCTTCGAGTGCTTGACAGTAAAGTGCCTGAAACCCAGGCACTATTAGCTGACGCCCCTAAATTATCGGAGTTTGTCAATCCCGAAACTGAGGTGCACTATCAGCAGTTAAAGGCGCTTTTGAGCGCAAATCAGATCAGTTTTACTGAGAATCAACGGCTCGTACGAGGATTGGATTATTACAATAATCTGGTGTTTGAATGGATCACCGACGCGCTCGGGTCGCAAGGTACGGTTTGTGCTGGCGGTCGTTATGATGCCTTGGTTGCGCAATTGGGTGGGCGCGGCACGCCTGCTGTAGGTTTGGCTTTTGGCATGGAAAGGCTGGTGTTGCTGATGCAGGAAACTGGCAATATCCCTGCGAGTGTCAGCAATCTACTGGACATCTATGTGCTGTATTCAGAAGACACGCAGCTGGGCAATGCCATAAAGCTGGCTGAACAGCTACGGCAACAAGTGCCAGGATTGCGCGTCCAGTGTCATTGTGGTGGTGGTAAATTCAGTAATCAGCTCAAGAAGGCTTATGCAAGCGGGGCCGCCGCTGCGGTGATTGTCGACCCTGACAGTCTGCGTTGGCGCACATTGTCTGAAGACGATGTCGCAGACACAATAGAGCTGGAAGTACTGTGGGAGCGTGCGCGTGAACTGCTGGTTTGAGTGATCGCTCGACAGTGCAGCGCTGACACTCTTTCTTGACACTTTGGTGTTGGTAAGACAGGATGCCTGCTCACTGAAACAGTCAGTTTTTGTTTGAAGAAAATCGTAAAAAGACAGGAGTAGTTTGTGGCAATCAGTGCTGAAGAAGAAGAAACCCTTGAAGCGATCAAACGCTGGTGGAATGACAGTGGAAAACAGATTGCCATGGGAATCGCCGTGGTTGCAATCGTTTATTTTGGCTGGCAATTTTGGAATCGTAGTCAAACTAATGTCAGTGCAGAAGCGTCAGCGCTGTATGACCAGTTGACCGGCATTGCCGTGATTTCGCCAGATGCAATATTGGCAGAAGCCGACCGTGCACGGGCGAATGAACTGGTACAACGTATCAGATCCGAGCACGCCGGCAGTGTGTACGCGCTATACGCTGCGCTGTTTGGTGCAAAACTGTCAGTAGATGTTAACAATCTCGATGCGGCAAAAGAGCATCTTGAGTGGCTTTTGGCGAATACCCGATCGGGCTTTTTCAATTCGACAGATCCTACGCTGATCGCGCTCGCCAGTTTGCGACTGGGGCGGGTTTTGCTGGCACAGGGGCAGGGCGCCCAAGCGTTGACAGTGATTGGCGGAGCAGAACCCGGTGCGCTCGTAGCAGAGTTTGAAGAGTTACGCGGTGATATCTATCTCAGCCAAGGGCAGCGTGATGAGGCGTTGACTGCATATCAGGCAGCACTTGATACAGGCAACCCCAGCCCGGTATTGCAACTGAAACTGAATGAGCTGCAAAGCAGCCGCTGAAGTTAACGCAAAGCGCGGGTTTATGAATATGAGTTATTTGTTTAAGTCGTTTATTTCGTTGCTTTTGCTAGTGACTTTGAGTGCTTGCAGCATCTTTTCTGATGACGAGTCGGAACAGCCTGCTGAGTTGCAGCGTTTCGATCAGCAGATAACACTGAGACAATTGTGGTCAACCAGTGTTGGTGATGGTCAAGGACGGCACTACAACCGCCTTGTGCCAGCCATTGATGGGCAGATGATTTATGTCGCATCGGCCGACGGCACCGTGATGGCATTGGACAAAGCCAGCGGCGCCGTGCGTTGGCGTCAACGCACTGGACAAGCCATCACTGGCGGTGTGGGTGCCGCCGCAGGGCAGGTAGTTTTTGGTACGCGTGATGCACAGATATTTGCACTGAGTCAGGCTGACGGAAGTCAGTTGTGGTCAAGCACTGTCAGCAGCGAAGTACTGGCTGCACCGCAGACGGATGGCCGCGTGGTTGCGGTTCAAACTGTTGATGGCCGCTTGACGGCACTAAACGCCAATGATGGTTCGCAGCGTTGGGTGTACGACAGTACCGTACCTGCACTGTCTTTGCGTGGCACAAGTAAACCTTTAATTAGTGGTAACACGGTGGTCGCTGGATTCGCCAGTGGAATCGTGGCGGCCATTGATGCGACTAACGGACTGTTAATTTGGGAAGAGCGTGTTGCTGTGCCGCAAGGCCGCTATGATATCGATCGCATTATCGATATTGATGGTGATCCTGTGCTCTCTGGGCAGACGGTGTTTGTTGCCAGCTACCAAGGTAACCTAATGGGGCTTGATCTGGCGACAGGTCGCATTGTCTGGGGGATGGCAGGCTCGAGTTACAACTCTCTGGCATTGGGATTGGGCAATATCTATTGGGTGAATAATTTCAGCCATGTAATTGCCATTCAAAACAACACTGAACGCGTTGTTTGGGAGAACCAAGACTTCCGCTTGCGCCGCATAAACTCGCCCGTAACCATTAACAATTATGTGGCAGTCGCGGATTTTGAAGGATATTTGCATCTTTTGTCGCAAATTGATGGGCGTATTGTAAGCCGCACGCGAATTGATCGCGCCGGTGTACGCGCTAATATTCTGAGTGAAGGCGATACGCTCTACGTTTATGGTAACGGTGGCCGTTTGATGGCTTTACGCTTACCCTGACGACTAAGCGCGACCGGTTGGTCGCGCACACTTTCTGGAACCTGTCATAGCATGAAACCGGTACTTGCCCTTGTAGGGCGCCCCAATGTTGGCAAATCGACGCTCTTTAATCGGCTCACACGCAGTCGCGATGCCTTGGTTGCTGACTTTCCGGGGCTGACTCGCGATCGTCAATACGGCGAAGGCAAAGGCGGCGATAAGCCCTATATCGTGATCGATACTGGTGGTCTTGAAGGTGGTGAGGTCGGTATCAATTTTGAAATGGCCTCGCAGTCCTTGCTTGCCATCGAAGAAGCCGACATTGTCCTGTTGATGGTTGATGGCCGTGCAGGCTTGAATCCAGCCGATGTGCAAATTGTTGATCATTTGCGAAAGCTGGGTAAAGCAGCCTGTCTGGTTGTTAACAAAGTGGATGGCATCGATGAAGATGTTGCTATGGGCGATTTTTATGGCCTGGGCTTTGACAAAATTTTCCCGATTACTGCCAGTCAGGGGCGTGGCATCAAAAAACTGCTGGATTATGTACTTGCTGATTTTCCTGAGCCGGAAGCTGAGCAGGACAGAGAAGAGCAAGGCATTCGAATAGCCATCGCAGGTCGACCGAATGTAGGAAAGTCAACCTTGGTCAATCGTATGCTGGGCGAAGAGCGTGTTGTTGTGTTTGATGAAGGCGGCACCACGCGCGACAGTATCTATATCCCTTTTGAACGTCATGGACAGCGCTACACGCTGATTGATACTGCCGGCATCAGGCGACGCGGTAAAACCACAGAAACTATCGAAAAATTTTCCGTTGTTAAGTCATTAACCTCTATTCAGGATGCCAATGTGGTGGTGCTGGTGGTTGATGCGCGAGATGGCATCGTAGAGCAGGATTTGCACTTGCTCGGTTATGTGCTCGATGCTGGACGCGCCTTGGTTATTGCGCTGAACAAGTGGGATGGCATGGAACAGGAGCAAAAGGATCGCATTAAATCCGATATCCGCCGACGGTTTTCATTTGTTGATTTTGCTGCCATCCATTTTATCTCGGCAAAGTATGGTACGGGCGTGGGTGATCTTTATAAGTCTATTCATACAGCTTACGACTCGGCCAAGCGGCAATTGAGCACCAATGTACTGACGCGTGTTCTGCAGGATGCCTGCACTGATCATTCACCTCCGATGGTGAACAATCGTCGTATTAAACTGCGCTATGCACATGCTGGCGGACAGAATCCACCGATTATTGTGATTCATGGCAAACAGACAGATAAAGTACCTGAGAGTTACAAGCGATATCTCGAGAAAACCTTCAGGACAGTGCTCAAACTGGAAGGGACTCCTATCCGGATTGAATTGCGTAGCGATGACAATCCCTTTATTGAGCATGAACGGGGTCTGGACTACGGACAAGTGGCTGTTAAACGCCGCATCGCCAAAAACCGCAAAGTCACTCGCACAAAAGCATTGCGGGACTAATACATGTGAAGGCAAACGGTAGCAAAGCACACAAAACCGCTGGCCTTTCTCATTGCACAATTTTGCTAGCAACCCTCTTGCTTGGCGCATGCGGAAAAATGCCGGAGCACCTAGCGCCCAGCGGGCATGCGATTGTTGCTCCCTCAGCATCATCAAGCTTTGAGTCGTATGTTGCCGACACTCGCGAACAATTGCGCCGCGCGTTGGAAGTAGTCTACCAGCGGGCTGATCAAGCTCCATTTGGTGACAACTATCCACTATCTCGAACACTTGAAATGCGTGCACCTTATGAAATTCGAGAAGATGCCCAGTGCGCGCAAGACAGCCCCAAAACAGGCTACTTGCTGCTGCACGGATTAACTGACTCTCCTTACCTGCTGAGTGCTGTGGCCAGATCACTTGCCGGGCGCTCTCCGTGTAGTGTGGTGCGTTCGGTTTTACTACCAGGCCACGGCACAGTGCCAGGCGACAGTTTGGAAGTGCACCGCGATGACTGGCGCAATATCACGCAGTTTGGCGTAAACAGTTTCAGAGACAGGGTCGATCAACTGTATCTGGTCGGATATTCAGCAGGTGCAACCCTGGCAGTGGAGTTTGCTGACCAAAATCGCCACGATGATTTGCTGGCAGGTCTGATGTTGCTGTCCCCAGCATTGGCCCTGCCAGATGCAACTGTTGCATTGTCTCCCTATGTGCGTTGGTTTATGCGTTGGCTGGGTGCTGAGCAAGAAAGAGATGCCGCCAAATATGAAACATTGGCAATCAATGCCGGGGCAGAGTTTTATCTGATGGTCAGAGACATGAACTGGCCCGCCATGAAACCCTTGGAGTTGCCTGTCTTTATGGTTGTCAGTGGCGCCGATACAACGGTTGATGTTAGCGCTGCCGAGCAGTTTTTTTGCGAGAAACTGCCAGTGGGGCGGCGCGAGTTAATTTGGTATAGCTCATTAGGTGATGGTCACTTTCCTGAAACTGGCTGTCCAGGCATCAGAGTTCAGACCTCGGCTGACCAACGCTTTCGATTGATAAGCACCTCTCATGTGGGCGTTACCATGCCAGCAGACGATCCACACTATGGGCTGGATGCCGGTTATCGCCAATGCCTTCATTATGCTGATAATCCCGAGCAGAAGTCCGAATGCCTCAACAATGATACTGCTACCGTTTATGGAGAGCGCAGTCTGCTGACTGAAGGGTTTTTTCAGGATAAGTTGTTACGCAGAGCAACGTTTAATCCTGCTTTTAGTGAGATGATGTCGCGCGCAGACTGTTTCTTTTCCGGGAATTGTACGCAATGAGTCAACACGCCCGCTTGCAGCACTATGACTACGGGATCACCTGTATAGACACTGAACTGTTCAGGCCTGGGCTGGCCTGTTGTTATCTGGTGCAGCAAGGCGACGAAGCGGCGTTTATCGATACGGGAACCCGCAACAGTGTGCCTCCGTTATGCCTCCGTTACTGCATGCGCTTAAAGTCAATGGGCTGTCATTGAATCAAGTGCGCTGGGTCATGCCTACGCACGTTCATCTTGACCATGCTGGTGGTGCAGGGGCCTTGATGCAAGTGCTGCCTGAGGCGCAGTTACTTGTCCATGAACGTGGCGCTGCGCATATGATCTCTCCACAAAAACTACAGGCCGGTTCACTAGCTGTATATGGACAGGCGCGATATCAGGCTGCTTTTGGTGATCTGGAGTTGAATGCCCAAGGCCTGATACATTGGTTACAGCGCCAGTCCAGTTGATTTCATTTATCTACACATGAATCTTATCGACGACTGAACAACAAAGCGTCAAGACTCAGCTTGCCAGGCCCAAACGCAAATATCGCGAAGTAGGTCACGAAATACATGGCTGCCAGTTCGCCATTGTTAAACGTGGGGAACCAGGCTGGATGCGCGGTCAAATAGGCCATCACCATCAAGATTGCCGACAGGGCTGCCATATACCGAGTGAAAAGACCTATAAGCAATAAGCCCCCCGCGAACAACTCGATGGTTCCCGCCACCCAGAGCATATTAACGCCTAGATTTAATCCGAAAAAATCCATGCCACCCATGATAGGTTGAGGGTTCTCTCCAAACATCTTTGGCCAGCCGTGCGTCATGAACATTGCGCTGGCCAGTATGCGCATAATGGCCCATGACAAGGTTTGTGTATTGTCACCTATGGTCGTAACGAGTCGGTGAATGCTTGTGAAAATTGTCATGCCTGCTCCTTGGTTTTATGTTGTTGTTTTATGGACAGCAAAAAGTTTAAAAAGATCTGTCAGCTAAAAAAAACAGCAAATTTCCAAGGCTGTGACCAAGCCCAATGGACTTGCAAGCGGGGCTGCGTTACCCTCTCGCGCATCTACCCAGCCGACTGCGTCAGTTTATGCCTGAACTTCTCCGAAGAATAACAGCTCCTCGTTTTGACTTGCGACCACAGGAACGCAGTATAGCCTGGCGCCTGCATTTGGATTTACCACTGCTATGTGGTCTCCTGCTGGTTTGTCTTATCAGCCTTGTTGTCTTGTATAGCGCCACGGGGGAGAGTGATGAGTCAGTCATCAATCAGGCGATTCGATTTGGCGTCGGTTTTGCTGTGCTGTTTGTTTTTGCTCAGATTCCCCCACGTACAATTAGCCGTTGGGCGCCCGCGTTTTTTGCTGTCTCTTGTGTGTTATTGATCTTGGTTTTGTTTTTTGGTGTTATTGTCAATGGTGCGCAACGTTGGCTGCAAGTCCCGGGGCTTGGGAGATTTCAACCATCAGAAATGATGAAATTGTCACTGCCTATTATGGTTGCCTGGTACTTCAGCCAACGTACGCTACCACCCAAGTTTCTGGATGTACTTGCGGCGCTGGCAATTGTTGCTTTTCCGACCGCACTGATTGGCACTCAGCCTGACCTTGGTACTGCGATCCTGGTAGGTATGTCGGGCATTTTTATTCTGTTTTTTGCTGGGCTGTCGTGGCGAATCATTTCGGCAGCTGGCGTGATGGCGATTATTGCTGTGCCATTGATGTACCTGTACGTATTGCAGGACTATCAGCGCAGACGCATCGATACTTTGTTTAATCCAGAAGCGGATCCTTTGGGTGCAGGCTGGAACATCATACAGTCAAAAATTGCCATTGGTTCTGGCGGATTAATGGGGAAGGGCTGGTTAAACGGCACTCAATCGCGGTTAGATTTTTTGCCCGAGTCATCAACAGATTTTATATTTGCGGTGATTGGCGAAGAATTTGGTCTTGTGGGTATTGTCCTGCTATTGATGATTTACCTGGCTATTGTTGGGCGTGGCCTGTTTATTAGTTTGCAAGCCTCTGACACATTTGGACGTTTGCTGGGAGTGAGCTTTTCCCTGACATTCTGCCTTTATGTTGTCGTGAACATGGGCATGGTATCCGGTTTGTTACCTGTGGTAGGGATGCCACTTCCCTTGGTCAGTTATGGAGGAACTTCCGCGGTAACTTTGCTTGCCAGTTTTGGACTCCTGATGTCCATCCATACTCATCGGCGTTTGCTCCCTCCTTAAAATACGGCGAACAACCTCTGGTCGTATGAGCGTTGATGGGCTCGGTGATGTGGCAGACGCGGCGAGCTTGTTTAATGACTTCATGGAGCGATTGCGTACCGCCTAGCTGCTAGGAGGATTTAAGGCACCATACCAGCGGCCTGACGCGCGTGTTTTAGCGGTTTGTGTTTAGGGCGTGGCGGCGCGATTGACCAAAATAATGAGATCGGCAGGATTTTGAGGTACCGGTGTCAGTCGACCATTTACAAATAGCGCCGGGGTGCCTCTGACGCCTGCGCTTGTGCCGCCGCGCTGATCATTACGAATCTTTTGAATGATTGCATCAGACTTCATATCTTCGTGCGCCCGGTTGACATCGAGCCCCAATTGTTCAAGGTAACCATCAAACTCTGCTTCGACACTTGTCATCGCGGACCAATAGGCTTGGTTGAGGAACAACTGGTCATACATTTCCCAAAATTTGCCCTGTGCCCCTGCAGCTTCCGCATACAACGCTGCTGTCCAGGCGAATCGATGCGTGCTGGTCAGTGGATAATGCCTGAATGCCAACTGAGCCTGACTTGATATTCTTGGCCAGGCCATAGATACCATCTGATGTTCCGCCGCACACGCAGGACATTGGAAATCCGCGTATACCATCAGCTTTACCCCGTCAGGGTTGCCTTTAACATGGTCACTTTCAGCAATCTGGTCAGGTGGGTACACCGTGCCCTGACCCAGGATTCCATAAAGAACGCCTATTAGAAGCAAAGGAATTAGCACAATCATTGCAATCTTGCTGATCTTTTTCTGTGTCACTTCTTTTTGAGCCGCTGCTTGTTGTTTTTGTTCTCGTATCAGTTTTTGTTGTTCGCGCTTGTTCATTTAGATCTCCACCACTACCTGTTTCTGATATTTTCGGATATTACTTTTTATTCAACTTGCTCGACGATACTGATAATACGACCCGACTTAAGTGCCGTAATAATACGTGCTCCTGCAGACACTTGCGCGCTGTCAGACAGCAGATTCCCGGTTTCAGATTGCGTAATGCTGAATCCCCGCTGCAGCGTTTGTAGGGGGCTGACGGTGTCAAGACTTCTGGCTAAAGATTGCAGCCTGTTCTTTTGCAACAGCAAGATGTTTTGCATGGCGCGCTGCAGTTGTGTATCAAGCCGATCCAGTCTTTGCGCCTGATCTTGTAGTCTTCTTCCGGGGTGTTGTAGTCGTCGACGTAACCAGTCAAGTTGTTGTCGGCGTTGATTCAGCAGTGATTGCACTAAGCTTTGAAGTTTAAGATCAGTCTGTTGCAGGCTCTTCAGCACGGCAAGTTGATCAGGACTGATCAGCTCCGCGGCTGCGGTTGGCGTAGGCGCACGCAGATCCGCAACAAAATCGGCGATAGTAGTATCTGTTTCGTGCCCTATTGCACTGATGACTGGCAAAGTACAGCGGTGAATAGCGCGCGCAACTGTCTCGTCATTAAAAGCTTGCAAGTCTTCCAGAGAACCGCCGCCCCGCGCGATGATGATGGCATCAATATTCAGGTCATGTTTGCGGTGATCTGCAATGAGCAATGCATTGCAGATAGCTCGAGAGGCCTCTTTCCCTTGCACGGGCACAGGCAAAATAGTGACTTTCATCGCGGGATAACGGCGATTGAAAACACTGAGGATGTCCCGGATTACGGCGCCAGTCGGGGAGGTAATAACGGCGACGTGGCGGCATGTTGAAGGCAATTTTATCCGGCCGGCGGGATCAAAAAGTCCTTCCTGCAAGAGCTTTTGTTTAAGTTCCTCATAGGCGCGCTGTAAAGCACCAGCACCCGCTTCAGTCATGCTGTCCAAAATTAACTGATAGTCGCCGCGCCCTTCATAAAGGCTGAGTTTGCCTTTAACGGTTACTTGCATTCCGTTGGCTGGTTTGAATCTGACTGACATATTGCGATTACGGAACATGGCACAGCGCACTTGTGCATTGCTGTCTTTAAGGGTGAGGTACCAGTGGCCAGAGCCCGGAGCGGAAAAATTTGATATCTCTCCCTCAACAGTTACTGACGAAAAGCATTCCTCCAGTAATTCACGCGCCAGTCCATTCAGTGTGCTGACCGACAAGACGATAGTATCGTTTACCTGATTTTCATAATGGCGTTGGTTCATGTCGCCAGTTTACCTGACACACCTTGGTCTGTATAATCGCGTTTTTGTGGATAGGTGAAAACTTATGTTACGGATAGTTGAAGAAGCACTGACGTTTGATGATGTACTGCTTCTGCCCGCCCACTCGTCGGTCCTACCCAAAGCCGTCAGTCTTAAAACCCGCCTGACAGCGAGTATCACTCTGAATATTCCTCTGATGTCTGCCGCCATGGATACCGTGACGGAAGCGCGTCTGGCCATTGCCATGGCTCAAGAAGGTGGTATCGGAGTCATACATAAAAGTATGACCATTGAGCAGCAGGCTAGGGAAGTTCGCACCGTTAAGAAATTTGAAAGCGGTGTGGTTAAAGATCCAATTACCATCTCACCAGATGCCCGGATCTCCGATCTTATCGCGCTCATGCGTGAAAATGATATTTCAGGCATGCCGGTTGTGGTTGGACGTCAATTGGTGGGTATTGTTACCAGTCGAGACGTGCGCTTTGAGACTAATCTTAATGCAACGGTTGAGACGATCATGACGCCTAAACTAAGTCTGGTAACAGTCAAAGAAGATGCTAGTCATGATCAGATCAAGGCATTGCTGCACCAGCACCGAATTGAAAAGATTCTGGTGGTCAACGATGAGTTTGAACTCAGGGGCCTGATTACACTGAAAGATATCAGGAAGTCTGAGGATTATCCCGATGCGTCTAAAGATCAACAAGGCCGTTTGCGGGTTGCTGCCGCCGTTGGCACCAGTAATGACACCTTGGGCAGAGTCCAGGCACTGGTTGAAGCGGGTGTAGATGTCATTGTAGTCGATACCGCACATGGTCACTCAGAAGGCGTCATCGAGACTGTTCGTCGAATCAAAGGCTTACACCCGGATCTTCCCGTCATTGGTGGAAATATTGCTACGGCTCAGGCTGCACGGGACTTGGTGGCTGCCGGTGCCGATGCTGTGAAGGTTGGAATTGGTCCGGGATCAATTTGTACTACGCGTATCGTGACTGGTGTAGGTGTGCCGCAAATGACCGCTGTGTCCAATGTCGTTGAAGCACTTAAGGACACCAACGTCAGTGTCATTTCTGATGGTGGTGTGCGCTTCTCAGGTGACCTGGCAAAAGTGATTGCGGCAGGTGCGAACGTGGTCATGGTGGGTGGTTTGCTGGCTGGGACAGAAGAGGCGCCCGGCGAGGTTGAACTCTATCAAGGTCGTAGCTACAAAGCCTACCGGGGTATGGGTTCACTGGGCGCTATGGCTCAGAGCCAAGGCTCCAGCGATCGCTACTTTCAAGATGCAGCGTCAGGCGTAGAGAAATTAGTACCAGAGGGTATCGAAGGTCGCGTGCCGTACAAAGGCCCGATGTCAGGCATCGTCCACCAGTTGATGGGCGGATTGCGCTCCAGTATGGGATACACGGGCTGTGCAGATATTGACACAATGCGCACCAAACCGGAGTTCGTAAAAATCACGTCATCGGGAATGCAAGAAAGTCATGTGCACGATGTCAGCATAACCAAAGAAGCACCGAATTACCGTCTCAGTTAATGTTAACCCGCTTGCCATGCTCTGTTATTGACTAGTCTGTGTTGATAACCGAGCGTGGTCTGTATGACCAAGGCCTCTCCCGACATGAGTCAGCAAAATATTCACAGCCAGAAAATTCTTATTCTTGATTTCGGTTCTCAGTACACACAACTGATCGCGCGTCGCGTTCGGGAAATGGGGGTTTATTGTGAAATCTGGGATAACCAGTGCCATATTGACGAGGTTAAAGCCTTTGCGCCTCAAGGCGTGGTTTTTTCCGGGGGGCCTGAAACTGCAACCAAACAAGGATCTCCGCAAGTAGCCAGATGGTTTTTTGATTTGGGTTTGCCGCTTTTGGGTATTTGTTATGGCATGCAAAGTATGGCTGAGCAACTTGGGGGCAAAGTAGAAGCGTCAGATACATCTGAATTTGGATACGCTGAGGTTAGTCTGCCTGCGCCAGGCGCCTTGTTTGAAGGCATCGAAGATCGCATAGCGCAAGGCGGTAAGGCACAATTGGATGTCTGGATGAGTCACGGTGACAAAGTGGTCAAGTTACCACCAGGTTTTGTTGTCAGCGCAGAAACCAGTAGTGCGCCTATAGCTGCAATGGCTGATGAAACCCGACGTTTTTATGGGGTTCAGTTCCACCCGGAAGTAACGCATACCTTGCAAGGCCAACGTATATTGGAACGCTTTGTTCTTGGTATTTGCGGTTGCCAGGCTTTGTGGACGTCAGCGAATATTATCGAAGACGCCATCCATAAAGTGCGAGAGCAGGTTGGCAATGATCACGTATTGCTGGGATTATCGGGTGGTGTTGATTCTTCCGTTGTGGCGGCATTGCTCCACAAAGCCATTGGCAATCAACTGACCTGTGTGTTTGTCGATAATGGCTTGCTGCGCCTGCGGGAAGGTGATCAGGTGATGGCAACTTTTGCCCAGAATATGGGCGTTAAAGTGATTCGTGTCGATGCCGAGAAGCGTTTTTTGAGTGCGCTGGCCGGTGTCAGTGACCCTGAGAAAAAACGTAAAGCCATCGGCAACACGTTCATCGAAGTATTTGATGAAGAAGCCGGCAAAATAGCTAATGTAAAGTGGTTGGCGCAAGGGACCATTTATCCGGATGTAATTGAGTCAGCCGGATCGAGAACTGGTAAAGCACATGTTATCAAGTCACACCACAACGTTGGTGGCTTGCCAGAGAATATGGCACTTAAACTGGTTGAACCCTTACGAGAATTGTTTAAAGACGAAGTGCGCAGACTGGGGCTAGAACTCGGATTGCCCTACGACATGGTTTATCGTCACCCGTTCCCTGGCCCGGGTTTGGGGGTGCGTATATTGGGTGAAGTGAAAAAAGAGTATTGCGAAACCTTGCGTAGAGCTGATGCCATCTTCATCGAAGAGCTTCATAACACTGGTTATTACCACAAAACAAGTCAGGCTTTTGCTGTATTTCTGCCGGTGAAGTCTGTCGGTGTTGTAGGTGACGGGCGACGGTACTCTTGGGTTATTTCGCTGCGCGCGGTCGAGACTATTGATTTCATGACAGCGCGTTGGGCACATTTGCCCTATGAACTGTTAGAAACAGTCAGTAACCGTATCATTAATGAAATCGCTGACGTCTCCCGCGTAACTTATGATATTTCATCCAAACCGCCAGCAACGATTGAATGGGAATAAATCCTGAAGACATAGCCTTTATGCGTGAGGCTTTGCGCCTTGCACAACAGGCAGGTGATGCTGGTGAAGTGCCGGTAGGCGCGCTCATTGTTCAAAATGGACAAGTCATGGGGCGCGGTTACAATCAGCCGATCAAAACACATGACCCCAGTGCACACGCCGAGATTTGTGCGCTTCGTGCGGCGGGTCTTGTCATAGGGAACTACCGACTTCCGGACGCAACTCTTTACGTCACTATTGAACCGTGCACCATGTGTTACGGCGCGATTGTTCACGCGCGGATAAAACGACTGGTTTTTGGCGCATTCGAACCAAAGTACGGCGCAGTGCTCAGTGGACAAAAGCTGGCTGGCAGTGGCCACTTCAATCACCAACCCGAGGTGTTGAACGGTGTATTGGAACTGGAGTGCTCACAATTGATCAAACAGTTTTTTGCAAACAAAAGGCGGCAGGCTGCCCAATCGCAACAACAATAATCACCTGATTTTTGCGCAGGGTTGGCATATCATACGCCACTGAATTTTTTACTGATTTCTTGTATAGACACTAAATTTCACGCTTACAGACCCACTGATAAATAAGGCTAAAAGACACAATGCTTGTTCTCACTGGCTGCACCGCGCATTCTGATTTTCGTCTCCGTAAACTCTTACGCCAGATTCAACTGGAGATCCCTGTTGTTGATGCGATCAGTTCATGCTTCGCACACATTATTGAGTGCGACTCCACACTGGATGACACTCAAAGTCAGGTACTGACGCAACTGCTGAGCTATGGTGATAGCCCTGAATCAACAGAAGAACTTGGTCAATTTGGGGTGTTTCGACTGGTTGTGCCTAGACCAGGCACCATTTCACCTTGGTCAAGTAAAGCGACAGATATCGTCAGAAATTGCGGATTGACGCAGATTGGCAGAGTTGAACGTGCAATTGCATGGCATATCAGTCTGAAAGAGCCACTATCCGATCAGCAGCTATTGCAACTTGATGCGTATCTGCATGACAAAATGACTCAGGCAATCCTGAACGATTACGAAGAGGCTGTGGCGCTGTTCTCGCATGCGCAACCGGCATCGTTAACCAGTGTAGATGTGATCGGCGGTGGAAAGCAGGCATTACAGACAGCCAATCAGTCCATGGGGCTTGCCCTGGCTGATGACGAGATGGATTATCTGCATGATGCGTTTGTACGTTTGGGTCGCAACCCGAATGATGTTGAGTTGATGATGTTTGCGCAAGCAAACTCGGAACATTGTCGGCACAAAATTTTTAATGCCAGTTGGACAGTGGATGGTATTGATCAAGCACTTTCTTTGTTTGCGATGATACGCAATACCCACAAAAAGTCGCCTGCCAATGTGTTGTCGGCATACAAAGACAATGCGGCCGTGATGACGGGAAGTGTTGCGGGCCGCTTTTTTCCACAGCCAACATCACACCAATATGCGTATGTGAACGAGGCAATTCACATTTTGATGAAGGTGGAAACTCATAACCACCCGACCGCAATCGCTCCGTTCCCGGGGGCAGCAACTGGGAGTGGTGGTGAGATTCGTGACGAAGGCGCAACAGGTACTGGTGCCAAACCCAAAGCCGGGCTTTGTGGGTTCAGTGTCTCAAACCTGCGTCTGCCCGACTTTATGCAGCCTTGGGAAGAGGATTTTGGTCGTCCAGCCCACATTGTGTCCGCATTAGACATTATGCTCGAAGGGCCTATCGGCGCAGCGGCATTCAACAATGAGTTTGGACGCCCCAATCTCTGCGGTTATTTCAGGACTTATGAGGAGTCTGTACCTTCTGCAGATCAATATGAGGTGCGCGGCTACCACAAGCCCATC
>DITX01000034.1 GCA_002422225.1 Gammaproteobacteria bacterium UBA6173 | reverse complement strand
AGTCTGTATCACGATCTATGCCTACAAAATTTCCCATCAACGCATCCCGCTCATTGTCAGTGTGGTTTTGATTATCTCACTTCCATGCTGTTTGGTTAAGTCCGACAGGCTGTTAGATGTCACCCGGCACTCTAATCCAACCCTCCATCAGCACACGCGCGCTGCGGCTCATGATGGCTCTTTTCACTTGCCACTGTCCGTTTTGTTGAGTGGCTTCTGCCCCAACTCGCAGTGTGCCGGACGGATGACCAAACTTGACGGCTGAACGATGGCCACCACCTGCCGCCAGATTGACGAGTGTTCCCGGGATGGCTGCTGCTGTGCCAATTGCTACAGCGGCAGTGCCCATCATGGCGTGATGCAGTTTGCCCATAGACAAAGCTCTGACCAAGAGGTCGATTGCAGCGGCGCTGACCTGTTTGCCACTGGAAGAAATGTAGTCTTTTGGCGCAGAAACAAAAGCAACTTTAGGGGTGTGTTGTCGCACAGCTGCCTCGCTGGGGTCTTTAATCAAACCCATTTTGACCGCGCCGTGAGCACGAATGGTTTCAAACATGGCCAGCGCCTGATTGTCACCGTTTATTGCATCCTGCAATTCGGTGCCGGTGTAACCAATATCCTGTGCATTAACAAAAATGGTCGGAATACCGGCGTTGATCAGAGTGGCTTTTAATACACCAACACCAGGAACATTCAAATCATCGATCAGATTGCCTGTGGGGAACATGGCTCCCCCGGCATCACCTTCGCCTTCGTCAGCTGGGTCAATAAACTCCAGTTGCACTTCTGCGGCGGGGAATGTCACGCCATCCAGTTCAAAATCGCCTATCTCTTGCACCTCTCCGTTAGAGACAGGTACGTGAGCAATAATCGTTTTCTGGATGTTCACCTGCCAGATGCGTACGGTGCAGACACCATTTGCAGGAATTTTGTCAGCACTGACCAGACCTTTGCTGATGGCAAAACCGCCCACAGCGGCAGACAGATTGCCGCAGTTGCCACTCCAGTCGACAAACGCTTTATCGATGGAGACCTGACCAAACAGATAATCCACATCGTGATCTGCCTGTGAACTCTTTGAGATGATCACTGTTTTGCTGGTACTGGAGGTTGCGCCACCCATGCCGTCTATCTGTTTACCGTAAGGGTCTGGGCTGCCAATAACTCGCAACAGCAGATTGTCTCGTGCAGCGCCTGGCACCTGCGCCTGCTCAGGCAGATCGTGCTGAAGAAAAAAAACACCCTTACTGGTGCCGCCACGGATATAAGTCGCCGGGATTCTCAATTGACTCATGCTGACACTCTACCTTCCGTGTTTACAAGCGTTGATTCGAGGAAGTCCTGCGCAAAACGCTGCAGCACCCCGCCGGCTTCATAAATAGAAAGCTCTTCGTCACTGTCCAGTCGACAGGTAACTGACACAGTGATTGACTCGCCATTCTTGCGGTGGATAAGCAAACTCAGGTCGGCGCGAGGTTTGCGCTCACCGCTCACGTCAAAGGTTTCTGTTCCATCGATTCCCAGCGTTTTGCGCGTCGTGCCGGCTTTGAACTCCAGAGGCAACACACCCATACCAATAAGATTGGTACGATGAATACGTTCAAACCCTTCCGCCACAATCGCCTCAACGCCTGCCAGTCGCACACCTTTTGCTGCCCAGTCACGCGATGAGCCCTGGCCGTAGTCAGCACCGGCAATAATGATCAGCGGCTGTTTACGCGCCATGTAGGTTTCAATGGCCTCCCACATGCGTGTGATCTGCCCCTCTGGCTCAATTCGGGCCAGGGAGCCTTGTTTGACTTTGCCATCCACTACCACCATTTCATTAATGAGTTTGGGATTGGCAAACGTTGCACGCTGAGTTGTCAGGTGATCTCCGCGATGTGTGGCGTAAGAGTTAAAGTCTTCTTCCGGCAGTCCCATTTTGTGCAGGTATTCGCCGGCAGCACTGTCCATCATAATGGCGTTGGATGGCGACAAATGATCGGTGGTGATGTTATCGCCCAGCACCGCAAGAGCACGCATTCCCGTCATACTGCGTGCACCGGCCAGTGCACCTTCCCAATAGGGTGGACGACGGATATACGTGGATTTCTCACGCCAGTCATACAGCGGGCTGACTTTGCTGTGGTCCTGACCATCCAGATCAAACATCGGGATATACACCTGACGGAACTGTTCGGGTTTCACCGAAGCTTTGACGACAGCATCAATCTCGGCATCGCTGGGCCAGATGTCTTTTAAACGGATCTCGCGTCCATCCACAACACCTAACACATCTTTCTCAATATCAAAACGGATGGTGCCGGCGATGGCATAGGCAACGACCAATGGCGGTGAGGCCAGAAAAGCCTGTTTAGCATAGGGGTGAATACGCCCATCAAAATTACGGTTGCCTGACAACACGGCTGTGGCGTACAGATCGCGATCAATAATTTCCTGCTGGATTTTGGCATCCAGTGCACCCGACATACCGTTGCAGGTGGTGCAGGCAAACGCAACGTCTCCAAATCCGAGTTGC
>DITX01000075.1 GCA_002422225.1 Gammaproteobacteria bacterium UBA6173 | reverse complement strand
GGCATCCAATCCTGGATACAGGGTGAACCAACTATTTAAACGTTCTGTGATCCGGTTAGAAAAGTCGTTTTGTTCACAACTGGCATCCGCAGACTGGATAACATCTGGATACATAAACAGGAATTGGGTCTGCGCAGCAGCCAGAATCTGAGCGCGATCTGACTGAGGAAATCGCTCGGCAAGATCAACGATGCCAATAATTCGGTCAGCAAGATCCACGGCCTCAGTCAATAGGACAACTTTATGCCGATTGGACTCATACACCATCAGACTGAGCAAATGGGATATCGTAAAAATGGCGGTCAGCACCAGCAGCGCTCTCGCTCTGAGAGTGAGGAAGCGATTACTGAGTGTTGCCGGCAACACCATTACACAGACTCAACAGCAAACGTGAAGATGTAACCCTTGCCCCACGACGTTTTGATGATCTCGGGTTGTTTTGCGTCGTCTCGCAGCTTACGGCGCAGGCGACTGATATGAGAATCAATGCTACGGTCAAACGGGGCGACCGACCGACCCTTGGTCAAATCCAACAACCGATCGCGCGACAGGGGTATTTGTGGATTCTGAACAAACGCCAGCAACAACTCGGTCTCGCTCGATGATAAAGGAATAACGGCGGACTCATTGTCGACCAGTTCCATCTGCGCAGGTCGGAAGCACCAGTCACCGAACAGGAAATTGCCCTTCACGCCACTGACGCGCCGGTGACTGTTTTGCCCCCGCCGGAACACCACTTTTACCCTAGCCATCAGTTCCCGCCGCCCGAACGGCTTGACAATGTAGTCGTCTGCCCCTAACTCCAGGCCAACAACACGATCAATCTCCTCGTCTTTTGCCGACAGCATGATCACTGGCGGCATGGCCGGATCGGACTGCAGGGTTCTGCACAATTCGAAACCGTCTCGCCCAGGCATCATCACATCCAGCAAAATCAGATCAAACCGTTCCTGGGCAAGCCGCGCAAACATTTCATCACCGTTACTGGCCACAGAGCATCGGTAACCTTCTGCCAGAAACAATTTGTGCAACAGGTCGCGAATATCTTTGTCATCATCAACGACTAAAACACTATGGCTGACTGTCATATCCCCCCCCCCTAATACTGCCGTGCGACAACCGCTTCAACAACAAGGTGCGCTCAGATACTGAGTGGGCCGCAACATAACACAATCCCCGACCTGACCGCAGCAAGCAGCAAGGCAACTCATACTTATTTGCATTTTTGACATACTTTTTCACATTGTTGATGTAAATATCTGACGCCAGCTTGAAAGGAGGTTTTTGTGATGAAGGCCGGACTACTGCCAGCGATCGCCATAAATTCTATAGCCATGTTGATCTCGTCTGCCCTCTATTTCAGTGACGATATTGATAACCGTGACATCGGTGAACAACCGGAAATCACTCGTCATCAGGAATCGTTCCAGCAGCGCGCAGCGCGTACGCGGGCGGCGGGCCTGATCAACCGTACAACGACATCTCAATCGCCGGAATGACACTACAGTAATCAGTTTGCGGCACTGTTCGCCATTAGCGCGCGCACAGAATTGCAAGAAAAATCACATTCAGAACACTGACTTTGTACTGTCGTTTTAACAAATGTGCAGGGATTAACATGAAAATACAAACTTTAAGCCTTACCTTATTACTGATTATTTTCTGGCTGTTGAACTCTGGCCTGTTTAAACCACTCATCTTTATATTGGGTGCGTTTTCAGTTGTACTGGTACTGTTTATTTCCAGTCGCATGAAGGTTATTGATGAGGAATCACAACCGCTGCATCTGACAAAAAACATTCCTGCCTATTATGCGTGGCTGCTGAAAGAACTGGTGATGTCCAATATCAAGGTGGTCAGCACTATCTGGCAAGGACACCTGCAGCTGCAACCCGCACTGACCACAATCAAAATGGATCACCTGAGCGATATGGGTAAGGTGATTTACGCCAATTCTATTTCTTTAACACCGGGCACTGTGACCACGGACGTCACAGAGAACTCAATCACCGTGCATGCATTGGACAAAAGTTCCATCACTGATATTCAAAGCGGCGCAATGGAAGCGCGCGTGCGCAAACTGGATAACTGATCATGTTTACAGCCGCAGCAATCGCTGTACTTGTGGCAATGGCACTTGCGCTTGTCAGAGCCTATGCAGGACCGACCCTTTATGACCGGATTCTTGCCGTCAACGTGTTCGGAACTAAAACCGTTCTGTTGATTGCGATTGTGGGTTTTCTGACAGGTCGCCCGGAATTCCTGGACATCGTCATGGTGTATGCCTTGATGAACTTTATAACAGTGATAGGGATACTTCGATTTTTTGAGTACTCGGTCTCTCATGCGTCGGCCAACAGCGAGACGATCAAGGAACAATAATGAGCATGGTAACAACGTATTTAAGCTGGGCCCTGCTGGTCCTCGGCGGATTTTTGTGTGTCTCAGGCTCTGTTGGATTACTGAGATTTCCTGACTTTTTTACACGCATGCATGCGGCCAGTGTCACGGATACATTAGCGACCGGCATGATTCTGGTGGGGCTTATGTTACAGGCACCAACCTGGATTGTGTTTGGCAAACTGGTCATGATTCTGGTGTTTGTATTACTGACCAGCCCCACCGCTGGCCATGCACTGGCCAAAGCTGCGCTACACAGTGGACTAAAACCTTTGCTACCAGGTAAAGGCGGAAAAATCGACGCAGACCCCCGTCCGTCAGCAGGAGGTGTCTGACCGTGGAATCATTTATTCACATTATTATTCTCAGCATGCTGGTCACCACAGCCGCCGCCATCGTGCGCGTGAAAGACCTGTTTGCCGTCACCATGCTGGCGGGTATTTACGGACTGTTATCCGCCAGCTTTTTTGTATTGATGGATGCGCATGATGTTGCATTTACGGAGGCTGCTGTAGGAGCGGGCATTTCAACGCTTCTGATATTGACCACGCTGTCGATGACAGGTCGTTTTGAAAAAGCGGCAGAGAACCCAAAATCCAATTACAAACCTGCCTTGGCGCTGACGCTGGTTACGGTGACAGGAGCACTGCTTATTTATGGTACGCAGGACATGCCAGCTTTTGGCGCCGCTGATGCGCCCGTTCAGACCCATGTTGTGCCACGTTACCTCAATGACTCAGCAACCGAGATTGATATTCCGAACGTTGTTGCTTCAGTACTGGCCAGCTATCGGGGTTACGACACCTTTGGGGAAGTAGTTGTTATCTTCACTGCAGGCATAGGCGTTCTTGCTCTCATTATGAGCACTGTGTCCACGGCCCCGGTGGCATTGAGAGCATCGATGGAAGAGCATGTGATACTGCGGATTGTGTCGAAGATGCTGATTCCGCTGATCCTGATTTTTGGACTCTACGTTCAGTTCCACGGTGAATACGGACCTGGAGGTGGATTTCAGGCGGGTGTAATTTTTGCTTCTGCGTTCTTCCTGTACGCCATGCTGTTTGGGCTGACCGCTGCACGCAAGGTCGTCAATAGCAACTGGGTACAAGCACTGGCTGCCCTTGGCGTGTTGCTATATGGCAGTGTGGGTGTGCTGGCCATGATTAATGGCGGCAACTTTCTCGACTACAACTTCCTAGCGCAAGACGATGTCCACGGCCAGCACATGGGTATTTTGTTTGTGGAACTGGGTGTCGGTATCACTGTTGCGTCCGTGATGATTATTATTTTCTTCACCTTTTCAACGCACCAACAGAGAGATGGAGAACCGGACTGATGGAATTTCTTGGACTGTTTAACTATTGGGTTGTGGTTGTCCTGATGATGATTGGGTTTTACATCGTCATCTGCAGCAACAACCTGATCAAAAAGCTGATAGGACTAACCATCTTTCAGACCTCAGTTTTTATCATGTACATCAGCATGGGCAAAATTGAAGGTGGCACCGCGCCCATTTTGGCAGAGGGCGTCACGCTCTACTCCAACCCGCTGACACACGTACTCATTCTCACCGCGATTGTGGTCGGCATTGCTACAACAGCATTGGGGCTCGCAATTGTTGTTCGTATTAAAGAAAGTTACGGCACTGTGGAAGAAGATGAAATCCACGCCAAGGATAAAAAAGCATGATTGTGCATCTTTCAGTTCTGCAGGTGATTATCCCCCTGATGGCGGCACCTGCCTGTCTTCTGCTGCGCAAACGCGAACTGGTGTGGGCGTTTGCAACACTGGCTACCTTCTTGACCTTTGCGGTCAGTGTGCTGTTGTTATCACAGGTTATGCAAAGCGGTGCGATCAGTTATGAAATGGGCGGCTGGGAAGCACCATGGGGCATCGAATACCGCATCGATATGCTCAACGCTCCACTGCTGGTGTTGATTTCTGGTATCAGCGCCATCGCACTGCTGGCGGCACGCACCAGCATCGAAAATGAAATTCCCGAGAGCCGTCACAGCCTTTTTTATATCGCATGGCTACTGTGCATGTCTGGTTTGCTCGGCATTACCGCCACTGGCGACGCCTTTAACGTATTTGTATTCCTTGAAATTTCTTCACTGGCAACATACACCCTGATTGCACTTGGCAAGGACCGCAGGGCCTTGTGGGCATCCTTTCAGTATCTGGTAGCAGGCACCATTGGTGCGACCTTTATCCTGATTGGTATCGGCCTGATGTACGTGATGACTGGCACACTGAATATGGCAGATCTGACTCAGCGTCTGCCGGAAGTTGAAAACACCAAAACTGTGTTTACTGCGTTTGCGTTCTTCATTGTGGGTGTATGCATGAAGCTGGCCTTATTCCCGCTGCATTTGTGGCTGCCCAACGCCTACGCATTTGCGCCGTCAATTGTGACCACCTTCCTGGCAGCTACCGCAACCAAAGTTGCTGTATATGTGATGATCCGGTTTATTTTTGATGTGTTCGGCTTCGAATTCTCATTCACACATTTCCCCTTGCAGGAAATTCTGATGACACTGGGAATCGCCGGTATTTTTGTGGCGTCGATTGTTGCCATTTTTCAAGACAACCTCAAGCGTATGTTGGCTTACTCCAGTGTGGCACAAATCGGGTATCTGATACTGGGCATCAGTTTCGCCAGCCAGACCGGCGTTATGGCAACACTGTTGCACATGCTGAACCATGGCCTGATGAAAGGCGCATTGTTCCTGTCCATGGCGGCCGTTGTTTATCGCATGGGCGTTGCCAATCTCTCTCAGATGCACGGCATTGCTTCCCGCATGCCGCTCACCATGGCAGCGTTCCTCATTGGTGGTTTGAGCCTGATTGGTGTCCCACTGACCGTAGGATTTATCAGCAAGTGGTACCTGGTTTCAGCTGCGCTTGAGAATGGCTGGTGGCCTGTGGCTGCCGCAATCTTGTTGGGGTCCTTGTTATCGGTTATTTATATCTGGCGCGTGATTGAGGTGACCTACTTCAA
>DITX01000213.1 GCA_002422225.1 Gammaproteobacteria bacterium UBA6173 | reverse complement strand
GTCATTTCATCGAACAGCGCGTGTATGCCTTTGTGGCAAGTGCGGCAGATGAAGATGCCCAGATTGAGTTGCTCACGGCTGTAATTCTTTTGAAAAAAACTGCGACGGTGTACTTTACGCGGGATTAAATGATGAAACGTCAGCGCCGTGTCGCGAAAACACAGGCAGCATGTTTCAGGCCGCTTGTGCCGGGTGTTTGCTGATGCGCTGTCGGGCAGGGTTTCGTCGCTCATACTCAGGTGATTGGTGACATTTTTATGAAAGATACAACAGTTAAAGCGCCCATGGCGTCGGCAGTTGATGATTGTGCACAAGCCATTCATGAAAGCTGGCAGCAACGTGCCGGCCTAAAAGACGACATGCCTGTTACGACTCCCAATCTGCGGGAGATCACTTACGGCAGTGATGCCTACAAAGCGACACTGGCGCTGCGACATCGCATCTTGCGCGAACCGCTAGGTCTGAATTTGTGGCACGAAAATCTGAGTGTAGAAAAAGACCAGCGGCACTTTACGCTTTGGCAACAAACCGCCTCACTGTCGGCGAGTGCTCAGCACACCACGGAGTTAGTGGCCTGTCTGGTGATTGTGCCAAAAAGCCCCGGTTGCGTAAAACTCAGGCAAATGGCTGTTAATGACCGTTATCAGCGTCAGGGTTTGGGGCAGCGCCTGATTGCACTGGTTGAAGCTGTTTTGATTGGCGAAGGCATTGAGTTGATTGAGTTGCATGCCCGTGAGTCGGCCGTCGGGTTTTATCAGACCAGAGGCTACCAGCGCGTCGGACCAGCTTTTACTGAGGTAGGTTTACCCCATCAACGCATGACAAAAAACCTGCAATCCACGGTTGGGTAACTACATCGTTGACAGTTGCAGGGAATTGATCCCGGTATCGGTGATCATGGTGCTGCTGATCACCTGGGGTCAGTGTTCCTGTGTTGGAAAAAAAGAAGGGTCGGCTGGCCCGTTTAAACTGTTCAGAAAGGCCTTTAACTGGCGCTTTTCCACGGCGCGCAGGGCCAGTGGTTTTGCCTCATTATGACCGACAACGGCAACCCGTGCGCGATTGTAATGGTCAATGACCGCATCAAGTGTGGCCAGCTGACCGGCGTGCATATACGGCGCGGTGTAGGCCAGATTACGCAAACTGCCAGTGCGTTGCGCGCCAATCATCTCGTCGCCGCCGCGCGCAAAACGCAACTCCTGACACTGCGCGGGATCAGCATCACTGTAGACGCCGAGGCAGTTAAACGGGTCGGCTTGCGCCAAGCGCAGCCCCTGCGAGCGTCCGGGCGCGGGCAGTACGCCGGGAGCGCTGAGTACGGCAGTGTTGTGAAAGGCGTTATTGGTAAACAAGGGGCCATTGTGGCAGTTGATACATTGCGCTTTACCCATAAACAGTCGCAGCCCGTTGATTTCATCCCGAGACAGCGAGTCGCGCTGTTGCACATCAGGCCTGTCCTGCAGCTGTGCGGCATAGTGGTCAAACGCAGACGGCATCAGCGGCAGTGTACGTTGCCAAGCCGCCAGTGCTTTGCCGAGATTGCTGAAAATGCGATTGATCTGCTGTTGATGCGCGTCACTCAACGCCTGCCATGCCTGTTGCTGTTGCGGATTGCCCTTGGGTGATGCATCGGGGAAGCGAGTGCTGTCTGCAAACTGATTCAGCATAACTTGTGCGGAGTCAGCATCAAACACGGCCAGATACTGCTCACGATAGTGCTTGTCTTGGGCGATCAGACGCACGAGTTGTGTGCGATTGGCGCCATGCTCAACGGGATTTTCCAAGGGTTCCAGCGCCTGCGACCACAGGCTGTCCTTGCGTCCGTCCCAGAATAACCAGGGACTGTAGGCAACACCTGTCAGTCCCATGCTGTTGCGATCCGCCGTGCCGAGGCCAACGGCCAGCGCGCGTCCATCCGTAAAGTAGCGTTGCGGCTGATGGCAGCTGGCGCATGAGACGGTATTGTTGCCACTGAGGCGGGTATCAAAAAACAGCTGTCTGCCCAGTTCAATGGCCAGCGGATGATCAGCAACGTGATTACCTGGGTCTGCAGGCAATGGTGGTAGCTGTTGCAGGGACAGGCTTTGAATGGTGGCCAGTTCTGCCTCTGTCCATCGCTGTGGCAGCGGGGCGGGAAAATATTGCCACGTGGCAGCGCCGACAGCGGCGGTCACAAGTAACACTATTGCTGGAGAAAATCGGTGTTTCAAGGCCTTGTTCCACGTCCGGCAGTGAGCGAATTTAAACCCGAGCGTTGATCAAATCGTCAGTTCAACCTGTGCCGTGTAATGTCTGTTATCCAGTTGGATTTGCAACTGCAGTATCCATACGCCGGCCATGTGAAAGCGGACGCCTTCCAGCAGAAAACGACCATCCCCCAGATAATCGGTCACCTGCGGACTGGTTGCAAGGCCGTGATTGTGTGTGGGCATACCGCCGGACACACGGATGACGGCGGATTCCCAGAGGCTGTTTGACGCGATGGGCGGGTCAGGTTGAATCTCGATGATCCAGCTGTGCATTTGATTAAGAGGAATGGGTGACACCTGGCTGTGCAGCACAATGTGCAGGCCCGCGGGGTCAGAGCGGGTTTGTGTTGGCTGGGCACTGACGGGGTTGATGCCGCTTGTCAGCAATACGATCAACAACATCAGTAATCTGGATGTCATGCCAAGCTCTGCTGTGTGGGGAGTTGTCGGCGGCGCCAGACTCTGGCGCTTTGTACCAGCACCACTATCAGCGCGATCAGGAACCAGGATTGCTGCCAGAAAGCTTGTCCCACGCGAAACGGGAACACGGCGTGATACTGTAAATCCAGTGTTGGATGGGGAGCGCTGACAATGCCCACATAGTCGCCTGGCTCGGTAAAATTGAACAGCATGCTCAGTACCCCGTCGGCTCTGGGGGATGAGCGCTGGTAAAACACCGTGTGCGCCGTTAAATCACCCATCGCCTCGATGTCCTGCCAACGCACAAAGCGGCCCAGGTCGCTGGTATTGCGCATGATACGAAAGTCTACCGGCACCTCGCGTAGCGAGTCATGGCGATACTCAAGCACAAAGACGCTTTCGGTGACATCAGGCAGGTCTTCGCAGAACTCCTCATGCTGGCGGGTTTGCGGCTGAAAAATACTGAAGTGCGCGCTGTAGAAATCAAACTGAATGACGCAGCCTTCGCCGCTGTCAACCACACTGCCATGTGCCCACAACACGTGTGTACCCGACAGTGCATAAAGCAGCAGAGTGGACAGTACGGTTCTGAGGCAAAGATTGCGCATGCAGAGGCCTGAAGTGTCTGAAATATGCCGGTTTGGCGTTGTTGTTCCGGCTGGCTGTTCCGAGCATAACGCAACATAAGCTGGATGGAAACCCACCTGATCCGGATATGGGTAATTCCTGCAATCAGCTGTTTTTTACACCGTCAGCCAGATGACGGTGGCCAGCGTTGCCACGATAACCAGAATCTGGAAGATGGGTTGCTGGGACGTTGCGGTCAATGATTCATTCAGAATGTCATTCTGGCGGGGGATGGTGTATAGCAAATTGATGGCAATGACGGCGTGCCAGGGATTCATGTACACAAAATCGTAGTCACTGCGGGCTATTGCTTGTTCAAATGCAGGAATACTTGGCTCTCCCCGCAGGTGAAACGTGTGCCCGGTGCGCGTTGACAGTTCATCCATATTGGGCGCCAGACTGTGTTAATTCGCTGTGCCTTAAACTGAAGGACTAAAATCAGCCGACACAGCCGTGTCTGTTACCACCATCAGCACAGCACACAGCAGTGTTTGCTTGAATGATTCAGACAGGTCGCGGATCAGCAATCCCCCGGTGATTGGCGCTGTTCGGGTTGGGCGCCAGATACGAACCCACAATCATGCCTGCCAGGCTGAAGCCGAGTCCAATAAACTGCGGCTCAAAGGCGATATCCGGCATGGTGAACTCCACCAGCAGCCAGGTGCCAAGCCCCAGCCCAATGGAGAGTGTAGCGCCCAGATTGCTGGCTTTACGCCAGAACAGTCCAGCGGTGAGTGGAATAAACACACCTGCCAGCGTGATGCGATAGGCGTTAACGACCATGTCGTGAATATTGCCGTCTGAGAGTATCGCGTTAAGAACAACCAGCAAGGTGAATCCGAACACGGTATAGCGAGTGTAGGTCAGCAACTGTGTGTCG
>DITX01000118.1 GCA_002422225.1 Gammaproteobacteria bacterium UBA6173 | reverse complement strand
TGACCATGCTGGTACCGGTGCTAGCGATTGCTGGCATTTTGCTGACAGGTCGCTCTGAAAATGTGCGTGAAGCGGTTTCTATTATTGCCAGCTTGATTGTGCTTGGTCTTGTAATTGGGCTGTATCAGACTCTCAACGCCGGAGTTCCAGTTGAAGTCAGCTGGTTTGAGATTATGCCGGGGCTAAGCTTGTCATTCCGACTCGAAGCCATGGGGATGATCTTTGCATTGGTGGCGGGCGTGTTGTGGCTGGTGACAATTTTTTACGCCATCGGTTACATGCGCAGCCACCATGAACAGAACCAGACGCGATTTTATGCTTGTTTTGCGCTGGCCATCGCCAGCGTTTTTGGCGTGGCGTTTGCGTCCAACCTGTTCACGCTGTTTATCTTTTACGAAGTGCTGACGCTGTCGACCTACCCGCTGGTGACACACGCCGGCACGGAGGAAGCCAAAAAAGGAGGGCGCACCTATCTCGGTATCCTGCTGGGCACCTCTATCGCGTTTTTCCTGTTTGCAATTCTGGGCACCTATTTTTTTGCTGGTACGCTGGAGTTTACGCCCGGCGGAGTGTTCCCGGCTGGTACATCGACCGCTGTCGGCGGTGCTTTGCTGGTGTTGTTTGTGTTTGGGGTAGGTAAGGCAGCCATTATGCCGTTCCACCGCTGGTTACCCGCAGCGATGGTTGCGCCCACGCCAGTCAGCGCATTATTGCATGCAGTAGCGGTGGTTAAGGCCGGCGCTTTTACGCTCTTAAAAATCGGCACCTTCATTTTTGGCCTGGATTTCCTGGCGATCCTGCCAACCAAAGATGCCTTGCTGTATCTGGCTGGCGCATCAGTGATCATTGCGTCGTTGATCGCTATGCGCCAGGACAATCTGAAAAAGCGACTGGCCTACTCAACCGTGAGTCAGCTCAGCTACATCACCGCCGGTATGTTGCTGGCGACTGAATCAGGCATCACCGGCGGCGCCATGCATATTGCCATGCATGCCTTTGGCAAAATCACCCTGTTCTTCTGCGCGGGCGCCATCCTAGTCACACTGCATAAAACTGATGTCAGCCAGATGCGAGGCATTGGCGCGCAAATGCCAATCACTATGGCGGCATTTATGATCGGTACGCTCAGCATTATTGGCCTGCCGCCAACTGGCGGCGCCTGGAGCAAGTGGTTTGAGTTGAGTGCGGCGCTAGACTCCGACCAGCTGTTTTTTATGGGGGTACTGATGTTGAGCTCCTTGCTGAACATTGCTTACTTGATGCCAATTTCTGTGCTGGCATTTTTCCCGCCACCTGACGGACAGCCAAGACCAGCGTTTCATGAAGCGCCGCTGCTATCGTTGTTGGCCCTGACATTTACCGCACTGATGTGCATCGCATTGTTCTTTTTCCCGCAGCCACTGTTTGAGCTGGCTGCTTCGATTACCAATTGAAGGTCAGCAGGCCCGGTAAGTTAGCGATCGACGTTTTATAAGGACCCTATGATGAGTGACCCGGACTTGAAGCATGATCACATCACCGATGATCGTGTATATTTTTTTGACAAACCGCAGAATGTAAAAATTCTGATGCGGGTTTTTTACGCCTGTTGCGCACTTCTGGTGGCGCTGGATTTTGTCATCAATCGCTACACCTATCACGCGCTGGAAAACCTGTGGGCATTTTATCCAGTCTACGGCTTTATTGGATGTGTAGTGTTGGTAATCGTTGCAAAGTGGATGCGGCTGGTTTTAATGCGCGACGAAGACTATTACGACAAAGATGAAGAAGCTCGCCTGAACACCATCAGCCGGCCTCGCACGCAGGAGGATCACCATGTGGGCCATTGAGTTACCTCCTTTTGTACCATTTTATATCGCGGCCGTGCTGGCCTATTTCACGCACGGAAAACTGCGAAGCGCCATCTTGTTAGCTACTCCCATACTAGGTGGCTTGCACTTGCTAATGGTGCCCGAAGGTATTTATTGGCAGACTGAATTTATGGATTACAAGCTGACACCTTATAAGGTGGATAGCTTGAGCCTGATCTTTGGTTACGCATTTCACATTGCTGCGTTTATTGCCGTTCTCTACGCCCTGCACGTCAAAGATAAAGTACAGCAGGTGGCGGGCATGTTATACGCAGGCAGCGCGCTGGGCGCGGTGTTTGCCGGCGATCTGGTCACATTATTTGTGTTCTGGGAATTTCTTGCCCTGTCTTCCGCCTTCCTGATTTTTGCCCGGCGGACCACCCGCGCCTACTTTGCCGGTATTCGTTATCTGATTTTTCAGGTGACATCCGGGGTATTGCTAATGATTGGCTTGCTGTTTCACGCCGCAGAAACCGGATCAATCGAGTTCAGTCACATAGGCATTGGCAGTATCGGCGGTTGGTTGATTTTTATCGCCTTTGGTATCAAGTGTGCGTTCCCCTTCCTGCATACCTGGCTGACCGATGCCTACCCGGAATCTACACCAACCGGTACCGTGTTTCTCAGCGCTTTTACTACCAAGGTGGCGGTCTATGCGCTGGCACGCGCATATCCCGGCACTGAGCTGCTGGTCTATATTGGCGCAGCCATGGCATGTTTCCCAATTTTCTTTGCGGTCATTGAAAATGACTTGCGACGGGTACTGGCCTACAGCTTGATCAACCAAGTGGGCTTTATGGTGGTGGGTGTCGGTATTGGTACTGCGCTTTCAATTAACGGCGCCGTGTCGCACGCATTTAATGACATTATCTTTAAGGGTCTGCTGTTTATGACCATGGGAGCTGTGTTGCAGATGACCGGGCGCATCAACGGCTCTGACCTAGGTGGTTTGTACAAAACCATGCCGCGTACCACGATCTTCTGTATTGTCGGCGCCGCGTCGATCTCGGCCTTCCCACTGTTTAGTGGATTTGTCAGCAAGTCCATGGTGATGAGCGCTGCAATCGCAGAAGGTTACGACTGGGTCTGGCTGATGTTGCTGTTCTCGGCAGCAGGTGTATTCCACCATGCTGGTATCAAGATCCCGTATTTTGCGTTTTTTGCACATGACTCCGGCATTCGCGTCAGCGACCCGCCAATCAATATGCAGTTGGCTATGTTCGTTGCTGCGGCGCTGTGTATCACGATTGGGGTGTTCCCCTCGTTGTTGTACAGCATTCTGCCGTACGACACTGGCTACAATCCCTATGACGCGACACACGTACTGGCGCAGACGCAGTTATTGTTCTTCTCTGCACTGGCATTTGTGTGGCTGAATTTACGCAAAATGTATCCGCCAGAACTGCGCTCTACTAATCTGGATGCGGACTGGATATACCGTCGTTTTTGCCCAGGTATCCTAAAGGTCATCTTTGACAGAATTGCCGCGATAGGCGCAATAAACAGCGCATTTGTGAGCAAAATTGGTGCGCTGTCACCCGCATTGGCGCGCCAGTTTGGACCTGAGGGTGCACTNNCCTCAGCTTTATCTGAGTCAGGTTCTGCTGTTACTCACTAAAAGCCCTGATCATGCGCACCACTCGCATAATCAGGGCTTTTGTCTATCCCGACGGTAGAAATTACTTTTTTTTGACGGTCATTTTTATATATTATCCAGCCTTGACTGAGTCACTGATCACCGCGCACGGTCGCTGCTGCACCACTGCCGCCTGCGCGGGGCTCAGGAGATTCCTGACCTGTTTTTTTCCACCATGATTACTACCGGGATTGATTATGCTGCTTGCACTGGTTGTCGCTTACCTTGTAGTCTCCATTGGCATCGGACTTGTGGCTGCACGACATGTACATTCAGCCAGTGACTACATCACAGCAGGGCGCAGCCTGCCCATGTATATGGTCATGGCCATGGTGTTCGCGACCTGGTTTGGTGCAGAAACGGTGTTGGGTATCTCGGCCACTTTTCTGGAAGAGGGATTCCACGGACTGATTTCAGATCCGCTGGGTGCAGCGGCCTGCCTTGTGCTGTTTGGACTGGTGTTTGCGCTGCCGTTGTACCGCCTGAAGCTGATGACGCTAGGCGACTTCTTCCATATCCGGTACAACAAACGTATCGAAATGGTGCTCTCCATCTGCATCATGTTGTCCTATCTGGGCTGGGTATCCGCGCAAGTTACGGCGCTTGG
>DITX01000017.1:17111-48525 GCA_002422225.1 Gammaproteobacteria bacterium UBA6173 | reverse complement strand
CAAGACAGAAGGGCGTGAGGCAGGCGTAAGGTAAATTGATAGTGAGGCCGCAACGGGAGCGGGGCGCCGCATGTTGGTTTGGTGGTAGGGTTGTGCCGTTCTGACTATTTTGATGTTTGCTCGCTCTTGGACTTGTGGCTCTTGAGGCTACGGTGCGTTACGTAGATTGCAAGCATTGCGGCAATCAGCAATATAATCATGTGTGTATCCGCAATCGATTGCCATGCTGCTTCCGTGGCGTTGGGGTAAATCGGTTCCAGGATGTGGCTGAAAGCAATATTGGACATCCAGTGGAACAACATTGCTGCGATTACGCTGCCGTTGGCTTGGATCACAATGGCCAGCATAATGACGGCTACAAAAATGGTATCTGCCCAGTATAGAAGCCATGCAGATGCTGTACTCAGCTCCGGTGTGGTGCCCGGTGTAAATGACAATGGGATGTGCCAGAAACACCAGACCGTTCCAATCAGAACGGCCGTCAGCCACGGCGGATGATGAGTCAACAACTTGGGCTGTAGATAACCGCGCCAGCCAAGCTCCTCGCATAAAGGGCCAGCGAAAAAAATCGGAATGGCAGCAAGCGGTATGATCAGAAAACTATTAGGCAGCACTACTTCACCCAGCGCATCGCTGTCAGGATTAGCCAGTAACAACGACAGTGCAGCGAGTAGTAATGGCAGGAACACAGCAGACATCCATACCAGTAACGGAAATCTGACGGTCAAAAATCTATCCCGCAGTGCGCGCAGACCCGGGCGTCCGTCTGTGTGCGCGGTCAGGATTATTGCTGCAATGCTGGGACCGCCGGCGCCCAGATAGATCAGCAGAACAGCAGAAGGCTGGGTAATCAGAGTGTCAATGGGCGCGCGCCCATACAGGAACAACAATAAACCCCAGGCAATAAATGTGATAGCAACAGTCAGCACTGTGAAAGACAGCAGCGGGTTGGCGTTGACCCATTCTTTTCTAATTCTTGTCATAGCCGTCGCTCACGCTGCATTTTGTTCTGGTGGTATCCGCACACGTTTGGGCAAGATCATTACCGCTCTGTCCGGATCAGCTAGACTGACATCACACGCTCTCCTGTGACTGATTCAGAAGCATAATGGTTATCTCAGCGCTTGCCTACATTCATGGTAACCTCGACTCTGCTATCGGTAGATGCACTGTCGGTTATGTGGCCGCCGGCGGCCATGTAATGCAGCAAGGCATGCAAATACAAAATCACGCCGTACATTTCCAGTCCTTCTTCAACGGGCGTCCACAGATTATAGGCCAGCGTGTTGAGTTCATCATTGTGGAGGTAGGGCTCTGTGTAAAGCTCAACCCCTATCGCACCGCCAACAAATAACGCGCCGGAGAACATGATCAACACCGCGGTGGGTGTTGGCAAAGCAAACAGAAAGCGCAAGTACGCGACGGCTAGCAACAGAACAGGAAGAACGGCGTAAACCGCCCATGATGAATCTGTGACACTGTTTAAGCTTTCGTGCAGGCCAGCCATTTCATCCAGTGAAAGCAGTAAGAAGCTATAACCAAGAAACACCCAATAACGTGCCCACTTGTCTTTATCTGCTTTCTTTTGATAACCCAACAGGAGTGTGAAGCCTGAAGCGATCAACAAAGCAATGGATGAGTACCAGGTAGGAATATTGTTCTCTTCATCCACATCGAATAATTGCCTTAGCAACCAGGGTAGGTCCGAGATTGTATAGTGATAAACCGTCAGGCCAATATGAATGAGCAACAAAACCCCAGCGATCACGCTGAGCAATGTAATCAATCGTTTTGGATCTATCGCAACCTGGAATGTAGTGATGTCGGTTCTGGTTGTTGTATTCACTTTAGACTCCCTGCACCACTGGTCAATCTGTGGCGTTAATTTGTATGTCAAGCCTTGCCGTGCCATGTGGCAAGGAGTGGCAGTGACTGACTTTGCAACGTATTGCAGAGACGGATCTTGCAACGTGATCTGCAAAGACGGCTCAGTTGTTACCCGATAGCGCGCCGGCTTGCCTGAGAAATGCCTGATAAGCACCAGAGCTGCGGTGCTGATTTACATGATCAAGAAACGTGCTGCCGTTACTCAGGCGCACATTGATGTCATGCCCGGCTTCCACAAAAAATGCTACAAACCGCTCGAACTGCTCCGGTAACATCCCCCGATAGGCTTTTTGCAACAGATGATAATCCGCCGGCACACTCGCCGGCGGCAGCAGCGTCAAAAACGCCTTGATGCGCTCATCGCTCCACTCTTCATTGCGCACTGCTGGCTGTGTGCGTTCCTTGCCAACTTTTTTATCTTCAATCATGGTGACTAATCTGCCTTCAGTTTGTTGCGCAGCAGTTCATTAAGCTGCGCCGGGTTAGCTTTGCCTTTGGAAATTTTCATGGCCTGGCCAACAAAAAATCCGAATACGGCGTCTTTGCCCGCACGATATTGTGCAACCTGATCCGGGTTGGCGGCGATCACGTCATCAACCAGTTTCTCGATGGCACCAGAGTCGGTAACCTGTTTCAGTCCGCGTGACTCAATGATCTGGTCGACATCGGTTTCGCCGTCAGCGAGTGCCTCAAACACGGTCTTGGCAAGTTTGCCGGAAATGGTGTTGTCTTTAATGCGGGCGATCATGGTGCCGAGTTGTTCTGGTTTGATCGGTGATTCGCTGATCGATAAATCACTTCTATTCAGCAGGCCCAGCAGGTCTACCGTGACCCAGTTGGCAGACAGTTTGGCATCGCCGCACAGTGTGACCACGGCCTCAAAAAAGTCAGCCATGGCACGGTCGCTGGTCAGAACGTCAGCGTCATAGATGCTCAACGCGTATTCGGATACAAAGCGCGCGCAGCGTGCTGCGGGCAGTTCTGGCAGTGTTGCGCGGACTGCAGCGATGTATTCCTCGTCGATAATGACGGGCAGAAGATCAGGCTCCGGAAAGTAGCGATAATCGTTTGCTACTTCTTTGCTGCGCATCGAGCGTGTTTCATCTTTATCTGAGTCATACAGACGCGTTTCCTGCACAACGCGGCCGCCGTCCTCAATCAATTCGATCTGGCGCTGTACTTCGTAATTGATCGCCTTTTCAACAAATTTGAAGGAGTTGACGTTTTTGATTTCAGTACGGGTGCCGAACTCGGTTGCGCCTTTTTTGCGTACGGAGACGTTGGCGTCACAGCGCATGGAGCCTTGCGACATGTTGCCGTCGGAAATGCCGAGATACAAAATGATGGAGTGCAATTTTTTCAGATAAGCCACGGCTTCTTTGGCATTGCGCAAATCCGGGTCGGAAACAATTTCCAGCAAGGGGGTGCCTGCACGGTTGAGATCAATGCCGGACATGCCCTGGAAATCTTCATGCAAGGATTTGCCAGCATCTTCTTCAATGTGCGCACGCGTGATGCCGATGGTTTTTTCGCTGCCATCTTCCAGTTGAATCTTCAGTGAACCGCGGCCCACTGTCGGAAATTCAAGCTGAGTGATCTGATAACCTTTGGGCAGATCCGGGTAAAAATAGTTTTTGCGATCAAACACGGAGCGTTTGCCAATTTCTGCATCAACTGCCAGTCCAAAACTGACCGCCATGCGCAGTACTTCTTCGTTCATCACCGGCAGTGTGCCCGGTAATGCCAGATCGTAAATACTGGCTTGTGTATTGGGCTCGGCACCAAACGCAGTTGCGCTGCCCGAGAACAATTTGCTGTTGGTCGCCAGCTGGACGTGTACTTCCAGTCCTATCACAGTTTCCCAGCTCATTCCTTATACCTCCGGTCGCTGTGTGTGCCAGTCCGTGCTTTTCTGGAACTGGTGAGCCACATTCAGCAGACGCGACTCTGACAGTGAAGGGCCAACCAGCTGCATGCCGATTGGCAGACCATTTAACATGCCTGCCGGCAATGACATACCTGGCAAACCTGCCAGGTTCACGGCGATGGTGTAGATGTCTTCCAGATACATGGTTACCGGGTCGCTGACCTTTTCACCCAGTTTAAAGGCGGTGTGAGGTGAGGTCGGTCCGAGGATCAGGTCAACATCATTAAATGCCAGATCAAAATCCTGCTTGATCAGGCGGCGAATTTTTTGTGCCTTGATGTAGTAGGCATCGTAATAGCCCGCAGACAAGGCGTAGGTGCCTACCATGATGCGACGCTTCACTTCATCGCCAAAGCCTTCGCCGCGGCTGCGTTTGTAGAGATCGTCAAGGTTTGCTGGGTTTGCACAGCGATAACCAAAACGGACACCGTCAAAACGCGACAGGTTGGCTGAGGCTTCAGCTGGCGCAATCACGTAGTAGGCGGGGACTGACAAGTAGTTATTCGGCAGCGTCACTTCTTTAAATGTGGCTCCGAGTATTTCCAGTTGGCGAATGGCCTCCTGAAGAATGGCCTGCACCGCCGGGTTAAGATCTTTGGTGAAATGCTCGCGCGGTAAACCGATACGCAAGCCGTTCAACGGTTGATTCAATTGTGCCGTGAAATCCTCAAACGGTAGTTCAAGGCAAGTTGAATCACGCTGATCAGTGCCTGCAATGGCATTCATCATCAAGGCGGCGTCTTCGGCGCTGCGGGTCAGCGGCCCAGCCTGATCAAGGCTGGAGGCGAAGGCGATCATGCCCCAGCGTGATACGCGGCCATAAGTAGGCTTTAATCCGGTCAGGCCACAAAAGGAGGCTGGCTGTCGAATAGAGCCACCCGTATCCGTGCCTGTCGCCATCGCGCACAGGCTGGCAGCCACGGCAGCTGCTGAGCCGCCTGAGGACCCGCCTGGAACCCGTGCCTGATCCCAAGGGTTGCGCACCGGACCAAACCAGCTGGTCTCGTTGGACGACCCCATGGCAAATTCATCCATATTGGTTTTGCCCAGCATGACAGCACCGGCTTGCTCAAGGCGCTCAACAACACAGGCATCATATGGCGCGATGAAGTTGTGCAGCATATGAGAGCCGCAGGCGGTCAACACGCCGCGTGTACAGAAAATATCCTTGTGAGCAATCGGAATGCCGGTAAGCGGCCCCGCATTGCCTTGTGCACGCCGCGCATCAGCAGCGTCTGCTTGCGCCAGTGCCTGCTCGGCTGTAATGGTAACGTAGGCATTCAGTGCGGGATTCAACTGATGAATGCGGTCCAGATAAGCCTGTGTCAGCTCCCTGGCAGAGACCTCTTTCCGAGTCAGCGCGCCCGCCAACTCAGCTACGGTTTTGCTCAACATATGCGCTTGATTCCTTGCCTGATCCGGATTGAGGATCGATGGTATGTTCAAAACTTATTCAATTACCCGTGGTACCAGATACAGGCCATCCTGGGTTGCGGAGGCAATGCTCTGATAGTAGTCGCGCTGATTGCGCTCGGTCACCTGATCAGCTCGCAGCCGTTGCCCGGCATCAAAGGGATGTGCCATCGCGCTCACCGCAGAGGTATCTACCGACTGCATCTGGTCGATCATTCCAAGAATGTTCGAAATGCGTTGGGTAACTTCTGTAATGTCAGTGTCATTAATCTGCAACCTGGCGAGGTGTGCAATTTTTTCCACATCGTTCTTATCTAAAGCCATTCAAGGGCTCCCGGAGTATGCAATAATGCCGGCCCTGACAGAGATCAAATTGGGCTCTGTGCCGGATTGTTTTTGATGCTTGCCCTAACAGATCAGCGTTGTTAGAGTGCGTATCCAATAGCTGCGAACGCCATGATTATACGGGATTATGGCTGGTTAGAGGCAACAGTTTCCTTCCAGGTTTACGATCGTTCCCTGCCACATCAGCGAAAATACAGTCAGTCACTGAACCACCAGTCAAGCTCTGGCAACAGGCGTCAGCAAAATATTTGCCAGCCGCCGATCTGCCGGGGGGAACTGTCACAAGAATTATTTGTCTGCATCTCATGGCGGACGCGGTGATCCGCCGGTCGGATCGCTTACGATTGATAAGGTAGCAGGAATTCAATGTTCAAAAAAATCAGAGGAATGTTCTCAAACGATCTGGCCATCGATTTGGGCACAGCCAATACCCTGATCTATGTCAGGGGTGTTGGAATTGTGTTGAATGAGCCCTCTGTTGTGGCCATCCGCAGCCATAACGGACAAAAAACAGTCACTGCCGTCGGGGCCGATGCCAAACGCATGTTAGGTCGTACCCCAGGCAATATCACCGCGATCAGGCCGATGAAAGACGGTGTCATCGCCGACTTCCAGGTCACAGAAAAAATGTTGCAGCACTTTATCAGCAAGGTGCACGAAAACAGTTTCTTCCCACCAAGCCCGCGTGTACTGGTCTGTGTGCCATGTAAATCAACGCAGGTTGAGCGTCGTGCCATTCGTGAATCGGTGATCAGTGCCGGTGCACGCGAAGTACGTTTGATTGAAGAGCCCATGGCCGCTGCCATTGGCGCAGGTCTGCCGGTTGAGAAACCCAGTGGCTCCATGGTGGTAGACATTGGTGGTGGCACAACAGAAATTGCCATCATCTCCTTGAACGGTATCGTATACGCGGAATCTGTGCGTATTGGCGGAGACCGTTTTGATGAGGCGATCATTACGCACGTTCGCCGTAACTATGGCAGTCTGATTGGCGATGCCACAGCAGAACGCATCAAGAAGGAAATTGGTTGTGCCTACCCATCCGAAGGTGTTTTGCGCGAGATCGATGTACGTGGCCGCAATCTGGCCGAAGGCGTGCCGCGCAGTTTTACATTGAACAGCGATGAAATTCTTGAGGCGCTTCAGGAGCCGTTGTCAGCGATTGTGCAGGCTGTTAAAAGTGCGCTGGAACAATCGCCCCCTGAACTTGCTTCAGACATTGCCGAAAGTGGTATGGTGTTGACCGGTGGGGGCGCATTGCTCAAAGATCTGGACAAGCTATTATCTGTAGAGACCGGTCTGCCGGTCATTGTCGCGGATGATCCATTAACCTGTGTTGCCCGTGGGGGCGGCAAGGCCATGGAGTTGATGGATTCTAACGAGATGGATGCGCTGACCCTGGAGTAATTCCGGATAGCCTGAGGTTCTGATATTAAAACCTTATTCATCAAAGGGGTGTCGCTCGAATACCGGCTGCTGGCCTTTTTGGCACTGGCCCTGTCACTTATGTATGCAGATAGTCGTTATGAGTATCTGGATCGTGTGCGATTCTCCGTAGCCTACCTCACCACTCCAGTGTATTGGTTGGCAGATATTCCTACGCGTATCTCTTTCTGGATTGATGATGTGTTTGTGTCGCAGCGTGATCTGATAGAGGAGAACACGCAGCTGCGACAGCAGTTGCTATTTGCACAACGTGAATTGCAGTTGCTGGCCGGTCTTGCCAGCGAAAACAGCCGGCTGCGTGAATTACAGGAGGCATCTCAGGCCGTTCAGGGCCGTGTCATGACTGCGGAAATTATCAACGTGTCCAATGACCCAGGTTCCCGACGTGTGCTGATTAATCGCGGCGCGCATGATGGTGTGGTGGATGGACACGCTTTATTGGATGCCCACGGTTTGATGGGGCAGGTGGTCGAAGTGTTGCCGTTTACCAGCTGGGTTCTGTTAATAACGGATTCCCGGCACGGCACGCCAGTTCAGGTCAATCGTAACGGGGAAAGAACCATAGCGCGTGGCAGCCGTGGTGATGCACCGGGATTGGAGTTGGAGTTTGTACCTGATACGGCCGATATCGTAGTGGGCGATCTGTTGGTCAGTTCTGGTTTAGGGCAGCGTTTCCCCAAGGATTATCCGGTCGCTGAAGTGACCAGTGTTGTTCACGATCCGGGCCAGCCATTTGCATTGATCAGGGCGCGGCCATTGGCACAAATGGACAGGACCCGTCATGTCATGCTGGTTGTGCCAGATGATGAAGCTATTGTAGGCCCGCCGATGATGTTTGACGCGGATACTGTTGTGGTTCCGGAGCTGCCTGCTGCTGCGATCACCGAAGAAGTGGTGTCTGAACCTGTAATATCACCACCAGCAGCCCCGGGAGTGATTGAATGACCCCAAAATCAAATGGAATCTGGGTCATCTTGCTGAGCTTCCTGGTGGCCTATCTGCTGGCGATTGTGCCTTTTCCAGACTGGGCCATGCATTATCGGCCGCAATGGGTCATGTTAGTGCTTATCTATTGGGTCATGGCTTTGCCTTATCGCGTGGGTATTGGCTCGGCATGGATGGCAGGCATTTTTACCGATATTCTTGAAGGCTCCATGCTAGGTATCCACGCATTCACCTTTGCGGTTCTGGCTTACATTACCTTGAATCTGCACCAGCGCGTGCGCCTGTTTTCGTCCTGGCAGCAAAGCGGAATTATTCTGGCGTTGGTTGGTTTGGTGATGACCGGTACTTATTGGATCAAAGTAATGACAGGCGAAACCGCCCAAGGCAGCATGCTGTTCTTGCTGGGTGCATTATCCAGTGCGTTTGTGTGGCCCTGGCTTTTCCTGTTGCTCCGTCAATTGCGGCGTGGTTTTGATGTGCATTGATCCTTGCAGGTGACCTTCATGACTGTAGCGCCCGCTTCGCTGATCCTCGCTTCTGCATCTCCTCGCAGACGTGAACTGTTGACACAGATTGGTGTCAGTTTTGAGCTGATTGTTCATGACATCGATGAGAGTATGCTGCTGGGCGAATTGCCCGTGAACTATGTCTGTCGACTGGCGAGAGCCAAAGCCATGACAGTCGCGCAAAACCAGACCGGCATCAATGGTCGCCCGGTGTTGGGTGCCGATACGATAGTCGTGGTTGATGATCAGGTGCTTGGGAAACCGCGCGATGAGCAGGATGCCCACCGTATGTTGAGTCTGCTGTCTGGGCGTCAGCACGAAGTCATGTCAGCCGTTTGTATATGCCAGGGTGACAAGTCAGTCCTTGAGCTGTCTCGCACCAAAGTAGACTTCAAAACCTTGTCATCTGCCGAGATCCGCAGCTACTGGCTCAGTGGTGAGCCCTCTGGGAAGGCTGGGGCCTATGCAGTACAAGGCCTGGGTGCTCTATTTATTGAGTCTTTGCAGGGTAGTTACAGTGGTGTGGTGGGTTTACCCATTTTTGAAACAGCCCGACTACTGCAGTCATTTGGAATAACAACCGCATTGGACAGGAGTGGATTGATTGAGTGAAGAAATCCTGATCAATGTGACACCTCGCGAAACTAGGCTGGCGCTCATTGAGAACGGCCTGTTGCAAGAGATCTATCTGGAACGGCGCAGTCGCAGCGGTTATGTCGGCGACATTTATCTGGGCAAAGTTGTCCGCGTGATGCCAGGCATGGAAGCTGCATTTGTTGATATCGGGCTAGAGCGTGCGGCTTTTTTACACAGTGCTGATATTGCTCCGATTGGTGCCGATGGCCTTGAGGTGCGCGAAACTGAAGCGATTGATATCACTACTTTATTGCGTGAAGGGCAGTTGATTGTTGTTCAGGTCGCTAAGGATCCTATCGGCTCCAAAGGCGCCAGACTCACCACCCATTTAACACTGCCCTCGCGGCATCTGGTGTATTTGCCGCGTAATCTGCATATTGGTATTTCGCAACGTCTGGAAAATGAGGACGAGCGCAATCGGCTGCAAACCTTATTGGAACAGTGCGTGATCGCAGAATCCATGCAGGATCGCGGCGGATTTATCATCCGTACGGCCGCAGAGGGCGCCAGCGAGACCGAGTTGCTCGAAGATATCCGGTTTTTACGCAAGTTATGGGCGGCCGTGGAACGCAGAATAGGCAAGAGCAAAGAGATCCGGGTGTTATACCGGGATCTGCCTCTGTATCTGCGGGCGGTGCGCGATCTGATCACCCCGGGTATTGAAAAAATCCGGGTGGATACGCCAGAAGCCTTCGAAGAAATCTCCGGCTTTATCCAAGACTTTATCCCCGATTTTCGCGACCGACTCGAGCTGTATGCGGGTGAACGCCCCATATTTGATCTGTACGGCATTGACGATGAAATCGACAAAGCCCTAGGACGTCAGGTGAAGTTGAAGTCCGGCGGTGATCTGATCATTGACCAGACCGAAGCTATGACCACTATTGACGTGAATACAGGTGCCTTTCTCGGCACAAAAAGTCATGCCGAAACGGTCCTTAAAACCAATCTGGAAGCGGCCACGGCAATCGCCCGTCAATTGCGCATTCGGAATCTCGGCGGCATTATCATTCTGGACTTTATTGATATGGAGGATCCGGAGCATCAGCGACAAGTGTTGCGCACCCTGACTAAAGCGCTAGAAAAGGATCATGCTCGTACCATGGTCACCACCATTTCCGAGTTAGGTCTGGTGGAAATGACACGCAAGCGCACCCGTGAAAGTCTGGGGCAGATTTTGTGCAGTACCTGCCCCGTGTGTGAAGGTCGGGCCCGTCTTAAAACGCCAGAAACAATTTGTTATGAAATATTTCGAGAGATCGTCCGCGTTGCACGTGTGTATGAAAATGATGAGTTGATGGTATTGGCCTCGCAGGTGGTTGTAGACCGTCTGTTGGACGAGGAATCAAGCACTCTGGCGGATCTGGAAGTGCTGACGGGGAAAACTATCCGGTTTCAAGTAGAACCTATGTATACTCAAGAGCAATATGATGTTGTTCTGTTTTAACAGGCACTTATGATTCTGCGAAAATTGCGGGCGTTGTTTGCATTGCTGCTGCGTGCATCGATTACACTGCTGATGATATCGCTGGTGTGCCTTGCGCTGTATGTCAGTATCGGCCGCCAGATGACACCGCAGGTGGCCAAATACAAAGGCTGGATAGAGCAACGACTCAGTGCTGAAATGGGGATGCCTGTCAGCATCGGCAGCGTCAGTGGTGAATGGTGGCAGTTTGCGCCACGCTTTGTTCTGGAAGATGTGCGTCTTGGTGAGCCGGCAGCGTTGTCATTGCAACGTGTATCCTTGGCGCCCGCCATTCAGGAGAGTGTGCAACAACGCCGGCTGGTAATTGCCAACACCTCCATCGACTCACTGGTATTAAGTTTTCAGCAACACACAAATGGTGCCTGGCAGCTCGCCGGCTTTGAAGGCGGCGAGCAAGCAACTGATATGGAGTTGGTTTTCCAGTTGCTTACCCGGCTGTCGCGTTTTTCTTTGAGCGAAACCACCCTCAATTTTACGGATCTTGCCGGCGAAAGCAGCAGGCTGGATCTGCTGCAACTGGAATTCCAGAGTCAACTTGGCTTTCACCTGTTGAACGCACGCGCGCATGTGGCAGATTCTGAGGACACGCTCAATCTGGCAGCGTCCTTGAGTGGTAGCAGTCTTGCACAATTGCAAGGGCAGCTCTATCTGAACCTGCCGCTGGCGGACTATGGAATTTTTGTGCCGCCACTTTTCAGCATCATCCGCAGCGAAGTAAACAATCTTGATGGTTTGGATCTGCAGTCCGCTGAGCTGCAGGGGCAGCTATGGGCAGACATTTCGCAGGGGCAACTGACCAATCTGGTGCTTAGTGCCCAGGGTGACATGGTGCTGGCATCCACTCAGGTCGAACAGGCATTACAATTGAACACCCTGCAGGTACCCGGTATTTACCTGTCACACACGCCAGATTCAGGTCATTGGCAAGTGTATGCAGATGATGTGTATTTTGAGCTGGATGGTCTGCAATGGCCGACCGGCGATATCTCCGTCTCCTATCAACAAGGGGTCGGACTTCAATTGCATGCAGATGCCATCGAGTTGGGTATGGTTTCCAGAATTGTGCAGAACTTGCCACTCGATGAACGAGTGAACAGCGAAGTCACAGGGTTCAATCCGCGCGGTCGATTGGTCAACCTTACCATGCAAGCGGACTTCAGCGCAGGGGGATTGTCTAATGCCAGTCTGGCCACCAATATCGAAGACGGCGCGCTCAGTGCCTATCGGGGCGTTCCGTCTTTTTGGGGTGTAGGTGGTTATGCCGAAATTGGGTTTGATGCCGCCACAGGACTAGGTGAAGGTTTTTTGGAAGTCGACAGCTCCGATATGTCTATGCATATCCCAAGACTGTTTGATCAGATCTGGGACTACGGCCATGTTAATGGCAGGGTTGGCTTTAGAGTGCAGACCGGCTCTGATGCCAACATAAAACTGGTCAGCGGTATCGTGGTGGCTGAGTCAGATATTGTGACTGCGCACGGCCAGTTTGCAACCCACATGCAGTTGGGCGAGAACCGGTATATCGATCTCGAACTTAAACTGGGCGCATTAAAAGCTGATGTCAGTCGCAAGACACCTTACCTGCCCATGGCGGCAACTGCGCCCAGATCCGCACAGCCGGCACTGAATTGGGTGGAACAAGCCGTGCAGCAAGGCGAAGGTGCGGGCAGTGGATTGATCTTCAGGGGCAGAGTACAACGCGGGGCGCTACCCGTTGAGCGCTCACTGCAAATGTTTTTTAACGTTGTGGATGGTACTTTGAAGTTTGATCCCGCCTGGCCTACGCTGGAAGAACTGGACGGGTTTGTATTAATCAGTGAAGGCAACGTGGATATTTCCGCGAAGGCGGGCAGCACACTGGGTATCAAACTGGATTCCAGCGAGGGGAGCCTGCGCCCAAATCCGAGCGGTGGTAGTTGGCTTAGTATCACAGGTAAAGGTCGAGGCAGTGCCGCTCAAGGCTTGCACTATCTTCAGCAATCACCCGTTACAGCAGATATTGGGCAAACATTTTCACAATGGCAGGCAGAAGGTAATACCGACATAGCGCTTGCCTTGAATATCCCTTTGAGCGTGGCTGGTGCGCGCACAGATATAGCACTGGATTTTTCATTCAATGACAACCGGCTTTATATACCTGAATATCAGCTGCAGCTGGAGGCAATTACCGGGGCTTTGTCGTATACCAATGAAAATGGTATTCAGGGTGATGCGCTGCAAGCCACCGTCATGGGCGAGCCCATAGTAGCCCAGCTACGTTCGGCCGGATTGCTGACAGTTGACGAATCACTGAGTCAGACTGAGCGTGCGACAGAGCTGACATGGTCGGGATTGACCGAAATTGGGTCACTGACAGCTTGGGCTGGGTTGCCGGCTGCCGTGCGGCCGTTGTTATCACAATTCGAGGGTAAACTTGCCTATCAGGCTGGCATAAAGCTACCTCTGCGATCCGGTTCATTGCCTTCAAACAATTTCCCTTCTTTAAGTATCAAAACAGATATGGCGGGTGTTGAGTCCAGACTGCCTGCGCCGTTCAGTAAATCGGCAGAGCAAGTCAGTGCACTGACCATCGATCTGGATTTTAAACCTGCAGGACCCGGGCTGGATCTGCGTTGGCGGGACGTCACTCAGATGAGTCTGGAGTTTGCGGAGGGGTTACCCGCAAGCGGATTGATCTATCTGGGGCCCGCTGGAGATGGCTTGCGTGTTCGTCGATTGAATCCCTCTGCCAAAGGCGTCGAGTTATTGGGAACAGTTGCGCATATTGATTATTCGCAATGGCAACAAACCTTGGCTGATATGTTCACGCAAACACCGGCAGCAAACCCTTTAGTGTCCGGCAACAGTGGCAGAAACCTTGATTGGCTGTCGGCTATACAAGGTACTGCAGAACTGGCCGTAGGTCAGTTGTCAGTGGCTGGAGAAACCTTTGATCAGCTCAATCTCAGTGTGCGTCGGGATCTGGATGCCTGGGTGTTAGCGGTACAAGGGGAAGATGTACGCGGTACGCTAGCCTACCCGCTGGCGGGAAACTCCCCTTGGCAGGTTAATCTGGACTATCTGCACCTTGGGGAGGCTCCGCAAGAACTACCCATCGAGGAATCCTTGGTGGAGCCCCTGCAAATCGATACCTTGGTGGCCGCTGTTGAGGACACGACAAGTGGCGAGCAAACCCTGCAAGACCTCGAAGATCTTCCCAGTGTGGAGTTTGAGTTGCCCAGAGAAGACCCTTTACGGGCGCTAGACCCCAGAACTTTCCCATCCATGCAGTTAACTTTGGGCCAATTTACGCTCAACGGTGCTGACTTTGGTCAGTGGCGTTTCGCGTTGTCATCCGATGGCAGCGGAGCCGTGTTTAGAGATCTTCAGGTGAATGCGCGAGGTCTGTCGATAGGAAGCGAGACGGCACCTGCTGAGTTCCGTTGGATTTATGACGGCCAAAATCATCGCAGTGTGCTCAATGGCCAGCTGACTGCAACGGACCTTGCACCGGTTTTAAGTGCCTACGGATACGCACCCAGTTTACAAAGCACCTCGGCTGTATTTGATTTGCGCTTGCATTGGGATGGCAGCCCAGCGTTTTTCTCGGCCCTAGGCTTGAGCGGAGACTTGGACATCAATGTAAAGTCTGGGCGATTTCAGCAAAGAGCCGGTGTTGCTAACAGTGCTTTACGCTTGATCAGCATTATCAACTTCGATGCAATAATCAGGCGTCTGCGCTTCAGTGATGACTTTTTGAGATCAGGACTCTCTTACGATGAAATTCGTGGGCAGGTGCATTTGAGCAATGGCATTGTCACCATTAGAGATCGCTTGCAGATCATTGGTCCGGCGAGTTTGTTCCAGGTGTCGGGGACTCTCGATCTGGCGCAGCAGACCATTGATGCCAATTTGTTTATCACGCTGCCAGTGAGTGAAAACATCCCTTGGCTGAGCGGGCTGGCGGTGTTGAACAATCTGATCAACTGGCAACTCGCCGTCGGGGTTTTTTTGTTTGATCAGATATTCGGCGAACAAGTGGATAATTTGACCAGCGCCCAGTACACCCTGAAAGGCCCGTGGGATGGCGTGCAGCCAGTGCTTTATCAGGTTTTTGCCAGTGGTAGCTGATTGACCATGATGATCCGGATCACTCTCAGTGCCGGTTTACAGGAGAAAACGCAGTGTCTTTAAAGAATTGTAGGCTTGCTGCGGTACAAATGGTCAGTAGTGCCGATATTCATCACAACATGGCGACTGCCGAGCGTTTGATGATTGATGCTGTTGAAAAAGGCGCAAAACTGATTGTATTACCAGAGAATTTTGCTGTGCTTGATGGCGGGCCTCAGGCCAGGTTTGCCGAGCGTGAAGGCGACTTGAACGCACCGCTGCAAGGCATGTTATCGCGGGTTGCCCGCGAGCATGCTGTGTGGATTGTTGCAGGTACCATTCCCTTGATCACGCGCCCACACCCAGCAGATTTGTCTGCGACAGTATTAACGGATGGCCGGGTGCGGCCAGCATCCCTGGTGTTTAATGCTAACGGAGCCATTGTCGCGCGTTACGACAAAATGCATCTTTTTGATGTGCAGGTCAGTGATAAGCAGGCTCGTTACGCTGAATCCGACAGTTTTGAGGCGGGTGATGCCCCGGTTATTGTTGATACCGATGCCGGGCGGCTGGGGCTTTCGATTTGTTATGACATCCGCTTTCCTGAACTGTATCGCCACTATTTCGCTAAACGAGTGGATTTGGTGACCGTGCCATCAGCGTTTACGCGTGTCACGGGCGAAGCCCACTGGGAAGTATTGCTGCGCGCCCGTGCCATAGAAAACCAATGTTATGTCATTGGTGCCGGCCAGGGCGGTGTGCACAACGAGCGCAGGGAAACCTTTGGGCATTCTATGATTGTTGATCCTTGGGGGCGTGTCTTGGATGTACTTGAGCGCGGTGAAGGTTTTGTGATCGCCGACATGGATAACGACGCACTGGCGGCTATTCGCCAGCGTATGCCTGTTTTTGAGCATCGCCGTCTTGGTACGGCAATCGAGTAAGTGGGAGTCTTGTATATGGATAAAGGATTGGTGACCAATCTCGTAGCCGCAGTATTTGTGCTGACAGGCTGGTTATTACCGGAGCCTGCCTCTGCCTGGGTGTTGAGTGCGGGATTATTTGCCTTGTCCGGGTCGCTGACCAATTCATTGGCAATTCACATGTTGTTTGAGAAAGTGCCAGGATTTTACGGTTCTGGTGTTATTGCGTTGCATTTTGAGGAGTTCAAGCGCGGCATCCGTGAAATGATCATGCAGCAGTTTTTCAGCGCAGAAACTATCGACCGGTTTTTTGATGCCCAAACCATGATGCACAGCGGTATTAACAAGCTATTGCCTTCATTAGTGGGTGAGCTGGATCTGGATCGTGCATTTGATTCCTTGGTCGAAGGCATCATGCAGTCATCGATGGGCGGCATGCTGGGCATGGTTGGCGGCGCGAGAGCTTTAGCAGGATTACGTGAACCATTTAACGAGCGCATGCGTAGTTACCTGCTTGAGATGCTGGAGTCAGATGAGTTCCAGCAACGCTTCACTCAGCGTTTGTCTGAAGCGACGCACAGTGATGCCGTGGTTGCTCGCATCGAAGATCTGGTTGAGCGACGGTTACAGGAACTGACCCCTGACCAGGTTCGTCTCATTGTGCAAAAAATGATTCGTAAGCACTTGGGCTGGCTGGTGGTCTGGGGAGGCGTTATCGGTGGATTGATGGGCGTTATTTTTGCCGCCCTGAGTTATTTATGAACGTTAAGTTGTGTTTATTGACATAAATGCTGGTAAACGCAGTTGTGGTCCGTAATTTTGTGGCATTTTGTATCATTTGACCTTGAAAGTTGTCTCAATGGTCTAGAATCAGACGTATCTCACTGCTGCATATATAAATTTTAGAAAGACAGCTGTGAATATCCGTTTTTGTTTTAAATCCATTCAATAAAGAGCGTGTGAATAATTATGGCAAGACCCGTAGAGTTTGTTTACGAAGATGTACTGACCAATGCCATGGAACAATTCTGGCGAGAAGGTTTCCAAGCCAGCTCAGTACAAAAATTGTTGGATGTCACCGGTATCAATCGCGGTACGCTGTACAACTCGTTTGGTGACAAGGATGCGTTTTTTAAGTCATGCCTTGAACACTACAGCAAACAGGTTGATGGTGAACTGGCAGCCAGTTTGAACAATGAACAATTGTCTACCTGGGCAGCAATCAGCAAATACTTTGACCTCACCGTTGTTGGAACCAGTAACAAACGTCGCAGCATGGGTTGTCTGATTGTCAATTCGTTCTGTGAAAGTATTAACTACGACAAAGAAATCCAGAAACTGCTGAAAAATTATTACAGTGTTATCCGTAAAGCCCTGCTCAAGCGTCTGAAGGATGCCGAAAAGGCAGGTGAGTTGGCAAACGGCCTGAGCGCTGAACTGGCAGCCGACGTGCTGATGAACTTGTTAAGTGGCCTGCGTGTTCATTCTCGCGAAGGAAAAGCCGGTAAACAGTTGGCGGAAATTATCACTTTCACACTGAAATCAGTGCGGTCTTGAGCACCCGGAGATCCGCAGACTAGCAGGTATCGCTGCTGTTGATAAAAAAGGCGGGTCGAAGCAAATGCTGTCGCCGGCTTTTTTGTATGTCATCAAGCCTTCAGCGCGGAAATTTTAATCAAGCTGCATTCCGGCTGTTGTGATGAAACATTATTCGGGTATACTTGGGTTCGGGTGGCCTGAATTGCATACCTAATCAAATATTGACAATCAAGTGGTAGATAATAATGAAAAAGCTAGGTGGCAGTAGAAAAAAGGATGAAGGCAACATTGACCTGACCCCAATGCTGGACGTGGTATTCATTCTTTTGATCTTCTTTGTTGTGACTGCAACATTCCTGTCAGAACAGGCGATTGATGCGGCCAGTAACGAAAATAATGACCAACCGCCGCCAGAGCAGGATGACGAAAAGCGTAATATCCTGATTGAGATCAGCCAGAACAACGAAATTACCTTGAACGGTGAGCCACGCGCGATTCTCGAAAGTCAGCTGCGTGCAAACATTGACCGCCTGAAAGCGGAAAACCCTGCGGCATCGGTGATCATTCGTCCAAACGTGCGCTCAAACGTCAATACGCTGGTCATGATTATGGATGCGGCGCGACAGGCAGGTATCTCCGCTATTTCTATCGTAGAGCCATAATTCATCTAGGTACATTGTTTGACACCCAAAACGCACCTGATGGTGCGTTTTGCATTTCAGGGACTTTTTCAGGGGCGTTTTCAAGGACTACAGGAATTGTTTGTCATGCAGGCGGGCGCTGAACAACAGAGAACACTCTGGTTTGATTATGAGCAAAGCAGTCTGAAGGTTATTGATCAGACCCAGTTACCGTTTCAGTGTTCAGTATTGAGCTTGAATACGCTGGCAGAAGCTGCTGATGCTATTGTCTCCATGAAAGTGCGTGGCGCGCCATTGATTGGAATTACAGCAGCGTTTGGGGTGTATCTGTCATTAAGAGCAGATGCCAGTTCATTAGCATCTGCCTGTGAGCACTTGATCAAAACACGTCCCACGGCGGTCAATTTGCGCTGGGCCTTGGCCCGTATGCACACTACGCTAGAGCAGGTGGCTGGGCCGCTGCGCGCGCAACAAGCCTTGTTACTGGCGCAGCAGTTACTGGACGAAGATAGTGCAGCCTGCAGTGCGATAGGAGAACACGGTCTGGCATTGCTGCAAGATATTTTTCAGCAAAAACAGGCGCGACAAGGCGCAGGGGCAGTGCTGAATGTGCTGACGCACTGCAATGCCGGCTGGCTGGCTACCAGCGCGTGGGGCACTGCCTTGGCACCGGTCTACAAGGCTAAACTTGCCGGGCTGCCGGTACATGTGTGGGTAGATGAAACACGACCACGAAATCAGGGCGCCTCGCTCACGGCATGGGAGCTAGGGCGTAGCCAGATTGCGCACACACTGGTCGTGGACAATGCGGGCGGACACTTGATGCAGCATGGGCTGGTTGATGTGTGCCTGGTAGGCAGCGATCGAACCACGGCGTCAGGTGATGTCTGTAATAAAATCGGTACTTACCTTAAAGCACTTGCCGCGCACGATAACGGCATTCCCTTTTATGCAGCGCTACCCCTGTCGACAGTGGATTTTTCAAGTTTTGATGGTATCAGTGAGATCCCCATCGAAGAGCGTTCGGCTGACGAGGTGACACACGTACAAGGACGCGACCGTGACGGCGTCATCAGACAGATTCAAGTATCTGCGCCCGGCACACGGGTCAGCAATTTTGGGTTCGATGTTACGCCCGCCCGACTTGTCACCGGCATCATTACTGAGCTGGGCGTGTTTCCAGCCACGCCAGCAGGTTTGAGCAGTTTGCGGGCGCTTAGCCCGGAGGCCAGCTCAAGTGTCGACCGCTGAGCACATGCACGTGTATATGAAATACCGTCTGGCCACCGTGTTCGCCGGTATTAATAACGACGCGGTAACCATCGTCAGCAAATCCTTGTTGATCAGCGACGTGTCTGGCTGTCAGTAACAGTTCGCCAAGCAGGGCTTGATCGTCGGGTGAAGCGTCATTCAAGCTGTGCAGGTGTTTTCTGGGAATGACCAGAATATGCTGCGGTGCCGCTGGATTGATGTCACGGAAGGCATAAACATTAGTGTTGCTGTAGACTTCGGTGGATGGAATTTCGCCGGCCGCTATGCGGCAGAACAGACATTGGCTTGTCATCGATTGATCTCCTGCTTAGACTGGCTACACGGCATGCAGCCGCGGAGAAACATAACATGTTGTTTGTGCAAATTCATCGGCGAATATTGGCGTTATCGCTCACCTTGGTTTGCCTGTTGCCGGCGTCCGCAATCCTGGCCCAGACAAGTGCAGATGAATTGCCCGTTTATGATTACCGGGTGATCAAGACTTACCCGCACAATCCTCAGTTTTTTACACAAGGCCTGCTGTTTCATAACGGTGTACTTTATGAAGGCACGGGCAGAAACGGCCAGTCGGCTTTGATGCAGCTGGATCTTGAAACAGGCAAGGTCCTCAGTAGCCGCCCCTTGGCATCCCGTTATTTTGGAGAGGGCATAGCGGTTGCCAATGAGCAGATCTTCCAGCTTACCTGGCGTGAGAATATGGTGTTTGTGTACGAACCTGACACACTCGCCCCGATTACATCGCATTATTGGCCGCGGGAAGGCTGGGGGCTCACCTGGAATGGAGAGCACCTGATTCTGAGTGATGGGTCGGATCAGCTGTTTTTTATCAATCCGGAGACCTTTGTTCCCGAAAAGCAGATTGATGTTCGACTCAATAATCAGCCAGTGTTTCAACTCAATGAGCTTGAGTTTATTGATGGCGAAATCTGGGCTAACGTCTGGATGAGCCAGCAAATCGTCCGTATTGATCCGGATAGCGGGCAGGTGTCGGGTATCATTGATCTAACCGGATTGGCAGATCAGACACAAACCGGTGGTCGCGATGCGGTGCTCAATGGCATCGCCTGGAACGAGGAAACCCGTCAACTGATCGTGACCGGCAAACTGTGGGCGCACATGTTCGAAATCGAGCTGGTGCCCAGGTGATTGTGCGTATTGCCCGCTTGCTAGCGCTCGCAGGGTTGCTCAGTGTGATGTCTGCGTGTGACAGTGTTTACTTCTATGCGCAGGCAATGCAGGGGCAGGCCGCGATCTTGCTGGCGCGCCAGCCCATCAGTGAACTGCTCGACAATTCTGGTACCAACAGCGACTTACGTCAGCGTTTGACCTTGGTGGAGTCTGCACGGCAGTTTGCCGAGCAAGAGCTGAAACTGGTTTCGGACGGCAGTTTTACCAGTTATGTTGATGTGCAACGTGAACACTTGGTATGGAACGTGTTTGCGGCGCCGGCGGACTCGGTTGATCTGATCAATTGGTGTTTCCCGATTGCTGGTTGTGTGTCCTATCGCGGCTATTTCTCCGAGCAGGCTGCGCAGCGTTATGCAGACAAACTAGCCCAACGGGGGCTGGATGTGTATGTTGGGGGTGTTGATGCCTACTCCACGCTGGGCTGGTTTGAGGATCCGTTGCCTTCCACGGTGCTGAATCGTTCAGAATCACAACTGGCAGGGCTGATCTTTCATGAGTTGGCCCATCAACGCGTTTACCTTCCCGGTGATACCCGCTTCAACGAGAGCTTTGCAAGTTTTGTGGAGCGTGAAGGTTTGCGTCGCTGGTTAAATGAGCCGCATCAGGCCGAGCAGTACCAACGAGCCATCACTGCACTTGACGTTCAACAGCGGTTTGCGCTGTTTGTAAGCAGCTATCGTACTGAACTACGTGAACTGTACGCCAGCCCTGCAGGCGTAACACAGTTGCAAGCAGGCAAAGACCAAATCATTAACCGGATGCGACGTGATTGGGCGCAACATCAGGATTCCGCCTACTATTCAGGATGGTTTGCAGGGGAGATCAATAATGCAAAACTCGCAACGGTTGCTGCTTATTTTGATTGGGTGCCTGCATTTGAACAGCTGTATCTGGAGTCTGACCAGGATTTTGGTGAGTTTTTGCGGCAAGTCGAGACGCTATCAAAAATGGCCGACAGCGAGCGGCGACAGCGACTAAACACCTTGTTATCGGTCAGACCAGCATCATTGCCGAATTAACCCTGAGCGACGGTTGCGCCCAGCGCCAGTCTGGCTTCAATGTTCTGAACCAGTTCTCGATAGTATTGTGCACTCGGATCGGTTTCAGCTGCGCGTTGATATTGTGCCAACGCTTCCTGCAAACGACCTTCACGCTCCAGCAGTCGCCCAAGATTGCGGTTCATAAAAGCATTGTCTGGTATTGAAATGCTTGCCTGTTCATAAATCCGGATTGCTTTTTCAGAGTCGCCGGCATTGTCATAGCGGTTGGCCATGATGTGTATCTGGGACTCATCGCGTGGATCTGCAGCGATTGCCCGGATGTCGTATTCAATGGATTCCTCAAACCGTTCCGCTCGGCGCAGCAGTTCTCCAATGGTTTTTAAAGACGCTACCAGTGGTGTGCTTCGCTCGTCGCTTTGTAAGGCAATAAAGCGAGCGAGCATGGTGATGGCGTCATTAAATCGTTCTTTGCTTAGAAAAATGTTTGCAAGGTTGCGATAGGCGTCTGCCAGATTGGGGTCAGCCGCGATGGCCAGCTGATACTCTGTGATGGCTTCATCAAAACGTTCGAGATTGTTGTAAGTATTTGCACGTCGATAGTGACGTTGAGCAAGTTCATTGGTGGTCGCCAGCGCCTGTTCCTGTTGCGTAACGCCCGATTGCTGGGCAAGCGCAGAGGTCGCAGTGAGGCCAGCGGTGAGCATGCAGATTGCCAGACTCAGTCCGAGGACTCTGAAAGTAAATCCGGATTGTGGTTTCATACGCAATAACCTGCTTTAAAAGTGGTGTAACAATACTAACGATGTCTGATGCTATCAAACCACGAGTAAGGATGTTGAAGGTGTAATAATTTGTGACACACTTGGCTGGATGACCCATAAGTTTTAATTATAATCCGTCGCAGTTTACCGCGAGAGTAGGATTACCAGGAGCTAGCCATATGTCTGATCTTCAGCTAATCGCCGGCGCCAGCGCGTTGCGGCACATCCAGGCACATGGCTTGCGTGCCGATGACATCAGTTGGCTGGCCGGTGCGTCCGGTGGTCCAAAATGGTTCGTGCTCTATGGTATGGACAAATATCTGGCGGGTGAGTTTTTCAGCGCAAAGCTGCAAAAAAACAGGCAACAGCCTTTGCGCATGATTGGATCATCGGCAGGGGCCTGGCGACTGGCTTGTTACGCGCATTCCGATCCTGTGTCAGCATTGCAGCGCCTGGCGTTCAGGTATGCCGGACAAATTTATTCAGAGGCCCCCGACAAGCATGAGATCAGCCGCGAGGCCAGAGGCATGCTGGATTGGATGTTGGGTGACAGCGGCGCCAGCGATATTGCCTTCAACCGGCAACGTCGCCTTTATGTGATTGCCGACCGTGCACGTCGCCTTGTAGGTTCCGACCAAAATCTGCCACTCAATGCCGGTCTGCTGATGGCCGCACTATCCAATATAGTGAGTCGCAAGTTGCTCCGGCAGTTTTTTGAGCGCCACGTTTTTTATAACTCGCTCGACCGCCCGGATTCGGATTGGCTGACGGATATGCCAACATCGTGGTTACCTTTGCGCACAGACAACGTGCGAGAAGTTTTGATGGCGACCGGATCAATTCCACAGATTATGGAGTCGGTGCACGGCGTCGCTGGCAGCGAAAATAATATTTATCGCGACGGTGGCATTACCGACTACCACCTTGATTTGCCTTTTAACACGCGACCGGGATTGGTGCTCTACCCGCATTTTTACGCGGGCATTGTGCCAGGCTGGTTTGATAAGTTTGCAGCATGGCGACGCGCCCATCCTGTTTACTTTGATAATGTGGTGCTGGTGTCGCCCTCACGCACCTTTGTTGAAAGTTTGCCATTTGGCAAAATTCCGGATCGAAATGATTTCCGTCGTATGACACAATCGCGGCGCGTTGACTATTGGAAACACGTGTTAGCTGAAAGTGAACGCCTTGCGACTGAATTGCGTGATTTGGTTGACCACGGCAAAGGTATCGAAAAAGTGATGCCATTTACGGCTCGACGTGGTGGCCATATTTGAATCTTCATTGATCAGCAGTGAAAGTAGAGTGTTGATATGAAAACAGCATGGCTGCGGTATTTTTTTCTGGGTGCGCTTCTGATGCTGCTGACGGCATGCCTGGGAACGGTGGTTGGCACCGCGGTGGATATTACTCTGGAAGTGGCAAAAGTACCTTTTAAGGTGGCTGGCGCTGCAATCGATGTGGTGACAGATGATGGTAACAAGGAAAAAGACTGAGTGAGTACCAAAGACATTACCCCGCAAGCATATGGCATACCAGAGCATTTCCAGCACTGGAAGGGCGATTGTGCCGAAGACCACAACGGGCCGTTCTTTTTTGCTGTTGATGCCGCCGGGCAGACCGAGTCGGTTACTACCGCATTCAGAGTCAGACCAGAAAACTGCAATGCGCATAAAACCCTGCATGGCGGCATTCTGATGATGTTTGCCGACTACACATTGTGTATCGCGGCGATTGGCGGCAGCCACGAAGCCGTGGTAACCGTGACCTGCAACAATGAGTTTATTGGTCCCGCCTTTGACGGAGACCTAGTGATCGGTCGCGGTGAAGTCATCCGCAAAGGCGGTTCTCTGATATTTGTCAGAGCCATCATTGAGGTAGATGGAAAACCAGTATTAACCAGCAGTGCAGTGGTAAAGCGCGTCAAACGCCGGGAGTCGTAAGTCGATAGACATGCGCTGCTGTCGCATAAAACAGCGCATGTTTATCACTTTCACTAAAGTCAGCCACTAATTTTTTGAAGGCATTCCACAACACGGGATAACTGATCGAGAGTCGATCGACCGGAAAATTGCTTTCAAACATGCAGCGCTGTGGCCCAAAACACTCAATGGTGTGCAGGTAATATTTTTTTTGCCAGCGCACCAATTCATCAGAATCAGCTGGCCTGTCACGACGATCCCAACCGAAACCATTGTCAGGCATCGCCAGTCCGCCCAGTTTTGCATACACATTGGGGCAACGTGACAGACGTTTAATATCCTCTTTCCACTGCGCAAAAATGGCGTCGCGGGCGCCTTTGTAAACACCAACACCCAAGGGTGTGCCGAAATGATCAAGAATCAGTGTTGTTTCAGGGACAGCTTCTGCAAGATCACAGAAATCAACATTCTGGTGATGGTAATGCCAGGTGTCATAAACCAAACCCAGCTCTCCCAGGATGCGCAGCCCCTTGCGAAAGTCTTCTCTTCCATACAGATACGGTGGTGCGCGTCCCGGTAATAATAAATCTTCAGGTCTGGCGTCGCGCGCGCCCGAGTGGCGGATGCCTTTGAGCAGAGTGCCTGCGATTGCCTGGTGTTGCTGTATGACAGATTTTAATAAATCCGGTTGCTCGCCCAGGCACAGATTCACGTTGGCGATAATGCCATTGATAGTGGATTGGTCAGTGTAACTGCGACAGGCGGCCGCTATTTCAGCGATTGCGCGCGTTTCGCCCAATGATTGCAGATGCTCGGGAGCCTCTTTGTTATAAAAGGCATGACACTCAATAAACACGGTTTGTTCGATATTGTGGCCGCTATTGGTATCGGCAAAATACTCGTCCAGCAGGTAATCACGGTTAAAGCGTTTACGCCACAGGTGGTGGTGGGGATCAATAATGCGCCGTTCGGGTTCAATGATGCTTTCGGTGACCTGATTCAGCCATTCATCGCTACCCGGAACACATGTTGCAGTGTGCTGATTCATATTGCCTGCTCTGTCAGTGATCATCAATCACCATGCTACATCAGCCACCCTGGTGCTGCATCCAAGAGTGGCGGTGTCTTTGCGTAGGATCAATAAACTGTCCGCAGAGTAAGATGCGTAGGCCTGAATTACTCGTACCAGTAGTCACGTCGTGGTTTGATCGGGGCCAGCAGGAAATAAAAAATCCACGCGAACCATGACAGGAAAATGATCGCGAGTATCCAGGCAGCTTTCTCTCCACCCGTCGTTTTGTCAGAGTTCAGGATCAGCAGAATGGGCAGTAACCATATAAACACCGCGCCAAACAGCACCATCAAACCAAGGCCCGCACCAATCAAGGGTAGTGCCAATATAAACAAGGCGACAAAAACGATCAGTGTGCAAATATTTTTGATGATATTCATATCATTAGGCTCCAACCGGTCTGACGTGCCGGAAAACGGCGTTTTTTAAGTACAATGACAAGGCGTTATAAGCAGGGTCATTGTAATCTAAGCGAGAACCGTGCCAACATAAATAATTCATAAAAAACAAGGCGTAAGGTCTTTTTGCAAGGTTGATCTGCGCCGATATTTTTAAGCCTGTGCCAAAGATTGGTCATTTGGCACATTTTTTAGCTAAAACTTTATCGCTCAGCACATCGCCTGAATCAGGAATGGGCCTGGTTGCTGGTAACTTCGCGTTAACAGTGCGCACAGTTCGTCTGCCGTACGGGCGGTTGCGGATGGCACCCCCATGCTATTGGCCAGCATCGCCCAGTTGATATCTGGATTGCCTATATCAAACAGGCTGGCAGCAATCGGGCCAACGTCGGTCACACCCAGTCTGCCGTACTCGATGTTCAAGATATTGTATTTGCGGTTGGCAAATATCACCGTGGTGACATTCAATTGTTCACGCGCCTGCGTCCACAAACTTTGAATGGTGTAGGCTGCTCCGCCATCACCCAACAAAGCCAGCACTCTGCGCTGCGGGCATGCCAATGCCGCTCCCGTTGATACCGGACTGCCCTGGCCAATGGAGCCTCCGGTCAGACTGAGCCAGCTATGAGGGGCAGCAGTCTGGCAGGCGGGTTGAGCAGCGTTACCAAGACCAGAGTCGGTTGCGATGATGACATGCTCTGGCAGGGTCGCTGCAATTGCCTGAATCATATTGCGGGTGTTCATTTCGCCACTTGGCAAACCCATCTCTGCGCGGGCAAAGCGTTGTGCAACAGCGTCTTTTGCTCCAACACGATCTGCGAGTTGCTGCAGGGCATCCAGCGCATTTTCTTCGATACGCGCCAGCGTATGAACCTGACAGCCTTCCGGTACCAGTCTGCTGGGCGTTGTGCGGTACGCAAAAAAGCTGGCGGGTATCTGCGCGCCAACCAGAATCAAATGCTGAACGTCGGCGAAAGACGCCAGAATATGCTCGGGGAAATAGGGCATACGTTCAACATCAATCATGCCTGCGCCACCGTCAACACGCCCGGGAAAGGTGCCGGACATAATACGACAGCCTGTGTTAGCAGCAATTTTACCGGCCTGTTCCAGTGATTCAGTGCGCACGCCGTCGTGTTCCAAAATCATCACACATTTTTCGCCGGAAGCCAGGATCTCGGCTACCTGCCTGACGTTCTGGTCATCGACCAACGCGCGCTGAGGAATGCCATTGCGATTTGCCGGGCCGGGCGAGTCTCCCCATGCTGCATCGGCTCCCAGAATCAAGGTCGATATTTGACCTTGGGAACCCGGTGTGGCACGTAAAGTAGCGGTATACGCTTCAGCGCCGTCCTGAGCGAGGGTGTCTGCTGTACTGCAGGATTTTATCCAACAGGAAAAATTGCGAGCCAGTGTGTCAATGTCGGATGTGAGCGGCGCATCGTATCCCATATGAAACTGCGGGTGATTGCCCACTAGGTTGATAATAGGCGTGCCAGCCTTGCGCGCATTGTGCAAATTTGCAATGCCGTTGGCGAGACCAGGTCCAAGATGCAACAGGGTAGCTGCGGGTTTGCCGGTCATGCGGCCATATCCGTCAGCGGCGCCGGTGCAGACGCCTTCAAACAGAGCCAGTACGCTGCGCATTTTGGGTACTTGATCCAGCGCCTGCACCAAATGCATTTCTGAGGTGCCCGGATTAGCCAGACATAATTCAACGCCACAATTGGCGAGTGTTTCGATAAGCGCTCTGGCACCGTTCATGGCTGCTTTCTCCAAGGGGATAAACTGATCAAGGCGGTTATCATAGGCATTGAATACCGAGTCAGCAAGGCGGCCGACGCAGGACAGCTGACTGAATACTTGATCAGGGAACTTTCTTTGATATGATGGCGCTGTTTTTGGCGGCGACCACGCTCTTCAGGAACGTATCGGTCGCACAACTGTCTTCATAATCAGGTTGTGACTGGATTGTAGAACTCGGTTTCACCGATCACAAAAACTTCAGCGCACATTGCACTATAAAAACTTTACAAGAAGCTTCGCAGATCATTGACTTCCTCCAATATAAAATATGAAGCCTGTAAAGGCTTGTCACACGTGATGCCATTGCCGCGGCAGCGCTACAACCATGCGTTTTTTTTGCTGATATTACTGACGCTTGTTTGTTTTGCGGCACCCAAATTCGCATTTGCTCAGGTTGTGAATCCTGCAGCAGTTAGCTTGAATGATCGAAGTTTGCCGCTGATTGACAACGCTGCCAGCATTCGTGTGCCTGCAGATCTGAATCGTTTACAGTTTTTCCTGATCACCGTGGATGTGGGTAACCACCTCTGGGATAACTTTGGGCACACCGCCTTGCGTATGGTGGATGAAAACTCTGGTACCGATATTGTTTTTAACTGGGGACTATTTGACACCAGTGTTGGGGTTATGCGCTTTGGTGCCAATTTTGTGCGTGGCATTATGGAGTACCAGCTCGGTGTGTCACCGCCGCATTGGGAGCTTTCTCGATACCAGGGCGAGGCCCGCACAGTCTGGCAAGACCGGTTGACTCTGACTAATCCGCAAAAGCTTCAGCTTTATCAGCGCCTGTCGTGGAATCTGCGCCCGGAAAACATCGTTTACAACTACGACTATTTTTTTGATAACTGCACAACGCGTGTCCGCGATTATCTTGACGAAGCGATGGGCGGAACGCTGGCAGCTCGCAGCCAGACACTTGTTCAAAACTCCTTCCGTGACGAAGTGCAATCGCACTATGCCAATTTGCCGCTGATTGCCATGTCATTGGACGTGCTGATGAACAGTCGTATTGATCGGCAAATGACGCAATGGGAACAAATGTTTTTACCTGCCAGTTTGAGACAACAACTCAACCGACTGGGCTTGTTGGCAGACGGTGAAATATTGGCACAGTTCACCCCGCCTGCCGATGGGCCAAACCCGTATTTAGCCGTCATTGCATTGTTGATTCCGCTGATCTTGTTATTTTTGAGTGTACGCAAGGCATCCATTGCTTCGTTTTCCAGCCAACCAGGTTTTACGTTGCGCGCGCCGGCCTTGAGTTATCGCGTGTTGGGGCTGATCGCGTTCGCCATCTGTCTGTTTAGCGGTGTTTACGGCAGCATCATGGTATTGGGTTGGTTATTCTCGGCGCATCTGGATATGCACGCCAATATCAATTTGATGTTGTTCTGGCCCACTGATTTGTTGGGCTTGATGATGGCGATGCGCTGGACTTTGATGGGTAAAGCGCCGGCAGTCAGCCGTGGCTGCAACCAGTTGATCATGCTGTACATGGCGTTGCATGTTGTCGCCGCCATCGTTTATGTGCTGATGGGGCTGATCGGATTGACTGAGCAAGACACCACGTCGCTGATGGTATTTGCCGTACCAGTACTGATCGTGTTTGCGTTGATTGTGTCGGTTGCCGGACTCCGGCCGGTCAGATCACTGCGTTTTACCTGAAAGCGCTTTTAAATCACAAGGTCGTTAAACATGACAATTAATAGTACACCTAGCGCCATTCGGTAAATGACAAACGGCTGCATACCAATACGCTGGATAAAAGCAAGAAAGTAATAGATACATAAATACGCGCTGACCCCGGATACTAATACGCCGGCCGCCATTGCTGTCCAATCCACTGCAGATTCACTGGTGACCAGTTCGATACTCTGCAGGCCGCAGGCAATCAGGATGACCGGAATAGACAGCAGAAACGAAAAACGCGCTGCCGCATCCCGGCTGAGCCCAAGCAGTAAGGCCGCAGTAATGGTGATGCCAGAACGTGAGGTGCCGGGGAATAATGCAATTGCCTGTGCAACACCAATCAATAAAACGTCCTTCCAGTTTAATTCGCGCTCCGTTCTGTTGCCGCGATGCCTCCAATCAGCCCATCCCAGCGCCAGACCAAACACCATCATGCCAGCTGCCAGATACAGTGGTGAGCGCAAGACATTCTCGATGATGTCTTCAAAGGCCAGACCTGCCAGACCAACGGGAATGGTGCCGAACAGTACCGCCCAGGCCAGTTTGGCGTCTGCATCAAGTTGACGTGTGGACAACGACCGGGTCCAGCTTTGAGTCATGGCCCGTATGTCGCGCCTGAAAAACACCAGAACTGCAGACAGGCTGCCAAGATGTAAGGCGACATCGAATGCCAGGCCTTGATCTTCCCAAGACGTGAACACGGGCACCAGAATCAGGTGTGCAGAACTGGAAATAGGCAAAAACTCAGTCACTCCCTGCACAACTGCTAGCACAATGATCTGAAGCCATTCCATTTAATATTCTCTCGGATTTAGATGCCGCGCCATTATCAACTAATACTTTTCCGGGTCAACCATCGGGGCCCAGTTACCCATAAATTGCGCACCATCAGCCACAATACTGGCACCGTTTATGTAACGCGCTGCGGGTGAACACAGGAACAAGGTAATTGCCGCCATCTCTTCGGCGGTACCCATGCGATGTGCAGGCACATCTCGCAGGGTGCTTTCTGCCAGATCACCGTACTCCGCTGAGGCAAACTCCTCTTCGTGCACACCACGGGTATCAATCGTACCGGGCGCAAGCGCATTGATGGTGACACCGTTTCTTGCCAAGTAATAAGACAGCGATTGCGTCATGCTCACCACACCTGCACGCGCGGCACCTGAATGCACAAAAGGTGGCGCACCGCGATTAAATGAATAGACATGCACAATATTCACAATAGCGCCGCTGCCTTGTTTGACCATTAAGGGTGATACCCGGCTGCACATGTTCCAGGTGCCGTTCAGATTAAGATCAACTACCGCGCGCCAACCGTTATCACTGATCTCTGAGGGACGTGCAGGAAACTGACCACCTGCGTTATTGATCAGAAAGTCGATCTGCCCAAAGGTTTCACATGTCTTTTCAAGCAGATTCTCCACATCCCCGGGCTCACGTATGTTCATTGGCACAGCAAGACATTGCACTCCGTAAGTCCGGATTTTTTCGGCGGTAGGCAGCAGATTTTCCTCGCGCCGACTGGCTATCACCACATTGGCGCCCAAGCGGGCAAAGGCTTCTGCCACGGCTTGGCCTATCCCTCGGCCACCGCCGGTGATCAAGGCAGTTTTCCCCTTGAAAAGCTCTGGTGCAAACGTATCCAAGGGTGAAAGTGATGACATAAACAGTCCTTCTTTAAAAGTTGCAGGTGATAGAGTTGGGTATGAAATTGCCATAAAGCGCTGGCAAAGTCACCGACATCGGATCATAACGGTGCGCATGCGCGCCTAGCCAGTCCATGTGTGTTTCAGACCTGATATTTATCATAGAACAACTGTTCGGCTTTTCCATTTTCAATGTCTGGGAAAAGTGGTAAAGTCGGGCTCCACGCAATTTAGCCAATTGCTTATATTAAGATCTATTGGCAATGTTTGAGTGTAAATTTTATACAGAATAGCGTTTGACGAATACCAACAGGTTTTACAACTAATTGATTTTAAAATCAAATCTTGGAGAGTCTCTGTGAATGCTGATTTCACTGCTGAAGAGTTGAAGTTTCAGAAAGAAGTTCAGGACTTCTTGAAGGCGGAGTTTCCGCAGGATATCAAACACAAAGTTGACAATGGCATTCGTCTGGAGAAGGACGACTTTGTACGCTGGCAGAAAATTCTGAATAAACGTGGCTGGGTAGCACCCAATTGGCCGGAAGAATACGGCGGCACAGGCTGGACGCCTACTCAAAAATACATCTTTGCCATGGAAATGGGGCTGTATGGCGCCATGGAGCCGGTGGCATTTGGTGTCAAGATGGTTGCGCCGGTCATATACAGCTACGGCAACGAAGAGCAGAAAAAACGTTTCCTGCCGGATATTCTCGAGAGCAATGTCTGGTGGTGTCAGGGTTACTCTGAGCCTAACGCTGGCTCTGACCTGGCATCTCTGAAGACGACTGCTGTGCGCGACGGTGACCACTATGTTGTGAATGGCACCAAAACCTGGACAACGCTGGGGCAATACGCTGACTGGATTTTCTGTCT